>JAHJOQ010000117.1 GCA_018820315.1 Candidatus Zixiibacteriota bacterium
CCTGGCAAACACAGCGAAATGAAATAGAGGCAAAGGTAGATTGGCGCTTCACCAATGAAGATGCCAGGATTAAACTAAAGAGATTGTATCCTACATTATGTGGTTGACGGGACACTAGCTTCGGGACGAAGTCGATGCTCCTGGGGACAAACCTTATGAACACCTTGCTGCAGTCGTCCAGTTCAAGTTCGCTGTCTGCTTCGATTATGTCTACCAGGCAGTTCTTTACAGCCAGCAATTCATCCTCTCTATTATTGAATAGGACATCGAGAGCTTGTCGGTGGCCTCTGTATATCTTCCTACAAATTTCTTGAATTTCACTATCGTCCATTATCTCCCTCCGTAACATACTTGCATAGTGTTCGATAAACGTAGAAACATCGTTGGCCATTGAAGCTTTCTTCCTCTTGAGTAGAGCCTCTACCAGGTACGTCACATCACGATAGCTAACTACTCGATAATCAGACTCTGTTGGCTCTTCGCCCTCAATTGTGAGATAAATGTAGAGCCGCTTATAGTCATTGTAGCTACGTTCAACAATACTCTTGTATCTCGACAGTTGGTGATGGTGCTCTCCGGAATAGACTTTATTTTCGATGACACAGACGAATTTATTTGACTCGCTCAGAACGAGAATATCAATACGGTTCCATTCACGTCGAATCTCGGCATCGCGTAGATCCCAGCAGTCGATGTCGAAGAGAGAGAGACCGTCGGTCAGTATACTATCTTGATCTGACAGTGCGTTCTTCAGCAAGTTCTTTATGAAATAGTCACCCAAGCCATGGGTCTCAAATGGGTCCATAAGCCAGGCGAGAAAGTTTGAGTGTCGGATTTCATTGCCCGCGAGTTTCAACGACGTGAAGATATTGAATTTGCCAATGGAATCTTCCAACTCCTCCAACTCCGGATTGTTGTAAGCAAAGTTGCTGAGAGCCTTCAGATCGTCAGTTTCGGGTTGTTCCATATTGTAACCTCGGATTTAGGATCTGTGATGCCCCGAATTAGTATCTATCTGTGAATGCACCAGAACGATAATGAAATCTCTCTGATGCGTCAATTCAAAAATGCTTCAACAGTGCTTTCGTGTTGTCGCGTCGCGGGATATCATTTCAGCTACACACCCTCAAAACGCTTAAGCAACTCAACCGTGAATATTGGCGTGAAATCCTGCAAAAAGTGCGCTACAATGCCGGGCCAGATCGAACCTGTCTTGAAGAACACGAACGCAAACATAAGGCCGTAGACAAAGATCACAATCACGCCACCAAGACCCTGGTACATATGCCCCACCGCAAATCCAATTGAGACAATTAACACCGAGGTCAATCTGTTCTTCGAAATCGCCTCAAGTCGTGTCAGCGCGAATCCTCTGAAAGCCGCTTCCTCCGCAAACGCGACAACGAGCGAAAGGACTGTCCACACTACCTTGTGGAATGTAGTTGTCGGGAGAAGCGGAGTAGGGTCGTGAAACTCACCGAGGCCGATGTAATCTACCGCCAGAGCGACGAGACTCAGAATCATACTGGCCGCCACGAAAAATGCTAAGCCGATGAAGAGTTTGTCGAGTGAGAACTTGCCAAATCCGAGCGATTGGAATCCCCCTCCGTCATGCCTGGTTGTGACAATAATCAGCAGAAACATGAACAACTGCAGCGCGATAGTGGGGAGATACATTTGCACAACCGGATCGGTCAATTCATCGGCAATATTCTCGGGAACTCCCGACATCATCAGTGCAGACCCAATCGGCCAAAGAACCAGGAGCACGATCAGCAAAAGCTTGCTCAGACGCCCGGGTTCGTTATTTGCCAGGGACTCCATGCTCGGACGATAGCCTTTGCGGCCGATTAACTCAAGATTTATGTTGTAAACTCTGTGATATTCTGGTTAATTTAATTCAAGAAATATAATCGGATCGAGGGACAGACAATGAATATCGATCGCGACTATCTTCCCCTGCAGAGCGGCATCATATATGGTCCTGTGGCATCACGCAGACTCGGACCTTCGCTTGGAATAAATCTTCTGCCTTTTGACTACAAGCTCTGCACATACAATTGTGTCTACTGCCAATACGGCCCGACAAAACTCTGCGGCTACACCAGCGTACCGCGCAACAGCGAGCGACTTCCGTCACCAACTGATGTGGAGGAGTCTCTCCGCTCCGTTCTTGAGCTTTACCCCGATGTCAACTACATCACATTCTCAGGGAATGGTGAAGCGACGCTACATCCTAAGTTTGCCAACATCGTTGACCGTGTGATGATGGTGCGTGACAAACTTTCTCCTCGTGCAAAAGTCGCGATTCTCTCCAACTCCGGCAGCATCGCTGACCCGGGGATTCGTCAGGCTCTGATGCAACTCGATCGCCCAATCATGAAGCTTGATGCAGGCACCAGCAGGATATTCCAACATGTCAATCAACCGCATCCGGAGATCAGGTTCGATGATGTCACAAAGGCACTGATTGATTTTGAGCACCCGAACTTGACTATCCAGTCGATATTCTTTTCTGGCAAACCAGACAACATCTCTGATGAAAGCATGAAGGCCTGGGCCGAAATGATCGGGAAAATCAGGCCGCACGAGGTTCAGATGTACACTGTGCAGCGGCCACCGGCAGAATCGGGCGTTTATACTGTCGCGGAATCAATCCTGAGCAAGATGGCCGAGAAAGCTGAGATGATTTCCGGAGTTCCGATAAGAGTCTACTGATTCTCCAACAATCGTATCATATTCGTGTCATTTCCCTAAGTCAACCGCGCGTGATTCCCTTCTGATCGCTCATGTGGCATGTTGCCCCTGAAAAAGGAGGATATACATGCCGGAAAAACTCGTATTTCTTAATTGGATCTATGACGTAGGGCGGATCAGTCTGTTCTCGCCCAAGAAACAATCGCGACTGCAGAAAGAAATCATCGAAAAAGTGAGAGATGCTGTCGACAATCTCCCATCCATGGAAAAGGAGTTTGTGCAATTGTACTGGTTTGAAGGGAAGTCGATGGCTGAACTCTCTGAGCTCTTTGGAAAGAAGCCATACAAACTGGAGAGTCTGAATAAACGGATACTTCAAAAACTGAAACGAAGGCTCTCCGAATATGTAACACGCCAGTTCGATCTGACAAATGACACAATACCGGCATGCATCATATGCGATCATCCTCGCAGAATTGAAATCGACAATCTGCTTCTTTCCAAGGGTCAGGAAGAGACATTCAGACCGATTTACAGGAAACTGAAAGACGAGTTCGGCCTGACAATCTCCACACCCCAGATATTGATCGGTCACATCAGATATCATCTTCAAAAGGAGGATTAGGATGCCGGATGAACTGAAAAAACTCCGGGGCGACCATTGCCTCAACATCTTCGTCTCGTACGAATTGAAAAAGCGAATTATCGATCTTGCAGATCGCTACGACAGGACCATGGCCGATATGGTCAGGGCGCTGATCAAAGTCGGCCTGCCGGTCATGGAGGGAATCTCGAAGGCTGAAGAGGAGATGCTGAGCGAATATGTACGATTGTTCAGAAAGATGCGAAAAATGCGTGAGTTGAAAGACGTGTGATGTGTCCCAATTTTAGCTTGCGTTGCGCGGCTCACTCGGCTATCCTGTTGCTATGCAAAAACTGAGATTACTCATCGTCGATGATGAAGAGAAGCAACGAAGCATGCTATCCGGCTTCCTCACTAAAAAGGGATATGTCTGCTCTACAGCCGGGTCCGCCGAGGATGCGCTCAAGATGTACGAAAAGGGTGGATTCGAAATCGCGCTTCTCGACATGAAGATGCCGGGCGAGGACGGGCTCTCGCTCATGAAGAAATTGAAGAGTCTCGACCCGCAGCTTCAACCGATCATGGTGACCGCCTATGGAACCGTGGAGACGGCAGTCGATGCCATGCAGTCAGGAGCATTTCACTACATCTCGAAACCTATTGATCTCGATGAACTCCTCGTGTTGATACAGAAAGCGGGGGAGAGGCACCATCTTCTCAGAGAGAACCTCTATCTCCAGTCTGAACTGGAACGAGTCAGCCCCGACGCTCGAATAATCGGCGAGAGCAGGGCGATTCAGGAAGTGATATCGACCATCAGCCGGGTAGCGCCGTCTGACGCAACCGTACTGGTAACGGGGGATTCGGGCACCGGCAAGGAACTGGCTGCACGAGCATTGCACAATTTGTCTTCACGAAAATCGAACCGGTTTGTTGCAGTGTCATGTGCAGCGCTTCCCGAGACGTTACTCGAATCGGAGCTGTTCGGTCATGTCAAAGGTGCATTCACCGGCGCAACGATGTCGAAGATCGGTCGTTTCGAATTGGCTGACGGTGGCACTCTGTTTCTCGATGAGATCGGCGATCTGTCGCCCGACATTCAGGTGAAGCTACTGCGTGTCCTCGAAACGATGGAGTTCGAGAAACTCGGATCGTCGAAATCGATCAAAGTCGATGTCAGAATTATTGCAGCGACCAATCGAGACCTCGAGCAGAGAATCGCGCAGGGCGCGTTCCGCGATGACCTTTTCTATCGCCTGAACGTGATAAACATACACATGCCGCTATTGCGAGATCGTCGGGAGGATATTCTTATTCTGGTTGACCATCTGATCGCGAGAAACGGCAAGAAGCTTAACAAGCGAATCGAAGGACTCACGCCGGAAGCGAAGGACATACTGATGTCTTATTCGTGGCCCGGAAATGTTCGAGAACTAATCAACGTAATCGAGCGGGCATCCGTACTCTGCAGGGGCAATGTACTCGACACGGTTGATTTCAGCGCTATCTCTTCATCTGAACAAAGTCCGATCAGCACGGATCAGTTCTTCACAGACTCCGACGTTCCGCCGCTCAAGGACATCGAGAAGAAGCACATACTTCACGTGCTGGAATACACTGACTGGAATTTCGCCAGAACCGCGGATCTTCTGGGCATACACAGGAACACGTTGCGACTTAAGATAAAGGAGTACGGGATACTTAAGAACGACGATGAATAAGTCATCCAACTGCCCGTACTCTGGAGAGTTGTTTCTTAGCATAAAGAAGGGTCAATTCGGATAAACGGGAGACTGACTTATGAGCGAAGGGAATCGCTGCCAGTTCACCGACACTATGATTCATGTGGCCGAACTCGATAGTGCCGCGAGATTCTGGACGAGTGCAATGGGCATGATCGAGGTCGAGCGAAGCGACACCGGGATCATTCTCGAAGATCCCGACTCGAAGCAGCGCATTACGCTTGTTAGTTCCGAGTTTGAGACGAACTATGCTCTCGCTTTGGCAACATCGAATATGAAAGCCACGCTCGATTTGCTCAGAGCTAGAGGTGCTAACGTACCCGAACCGGTGAAGGCAGATTCAGGCCTTGAGTATGCACTCTGCAAGGACCCATTCGGAATACCGATCATGGTGTATGTCACCGAATCGGCAACAGAAGACTAGCCGATCCGAGAAGATTCGTTGATTAGCTATGAGCTTACGAAGAAGGAAGGAGGAATGGCCGGCATGAGAACTGTACAGAGAACCGCTTTCCTGATAGTATGCATCTTTGCATGCCTCTGGCAAACAAGTTGCGACGACTACAACATTGTCGAGCCACGATTCTATGAGGGGGACGATGTAGCGAGTCTTCCCAATTGCGAAGTGACAGAGATCGATGAGAGTCCCTTACTGTTAGGGATCGTACCGCACACGTTTGCAGCGGGAGCATGCTGGGTCGAGACTCCGGAAATCGGGAAGGTAATAATCGTACGGTTCGATCTTCCGATCCAGGCTGAGGTTAATATCGGCCTGTTCAACAGCGCCGGCATTCTAGTTACGGCTATAGCTAAAGGCACCTACGAAGGTGGCACTCATTATGACTACATTGAGAATGCAGACACGCTGGAGAGGGGCGTATATGCGATTTCATTTTCTGCAAATGATTTCAAAGATGCCATCTGGTTTGAGATAGATTGAGGAGGATCAGAAAATGAGAATGTTCTGCATATTAACCATAGCATGCTCGCTTCTGATGGCCGCCTCATCCGATGCTGAGGCAGTGCTCAGGAATTCGGTGGTATCTTCGCTCGGTATCCCGCGAGGAGCGATGGATTATAGCATAAACGCAGCTTGGAGACTCACTATTGATCTTCCTTCAACTGTGAAACCTGAAGCGAGATTGGGAGGGTCGTTCTCAACGAAGAGCAGCAGTGGATCGAGCGCCGGTATGATAGTGACATCGGTATATGTTCTCGGCAGAATATCGTTTCTCGACCAGAATCCGAAGATTTCACCTTACATCGCAGCAGGCCCGGGGCTTCATTTCATGTATTCGTTTTCGTCTGCAAGCGGAGACGCGGTGGAGCTCTTCGATTCCGGCAACTCGATGACTCTGCTCAAAGCCCATGCGTTTTTCGGAATCGATTTTGCATTGACGGAGGAGCTTTTCCTCACCGCAGAGGGACGACTGACTTTGCCCAGTGATATCGTAATCGACAGCGGATATCTTGGGCTAGGGCTAAGACTGTAAGGGTTTGCTCCATGGATACCAACGGTGGCTATACAGAATTCCCCTTTGTCTCTGAATTCTATGACAGTGTATACGACCAGCTCAACAGGGGAGACATTGAGTTTTTCGTTGATATGGCGAAGGAGGTCGGCGGCCCGGTGCTCGAAGTCGCTTGCGGAACAGGCAGAGTGCTCATTCCGACAGCAAAGGCTGGTATCGATATTGTCGGAACGGATCTCTCGGAGAAAATGCTTGACAGATGTCGCGAGAAGCTCTCAGCGGAGTCTGCGGAAGTGCAGGGCAGAGTCGAACTGATCCACGCCGACATGCGCGATTTTAACCTTTGCCGCAAATTCAAGCTTGTCACAATTCCGTTCAGACCATTTCAACACCTGACTACAGTGGAGGATCAGTTCTCCTGCCTCAAAGCCATACATCGCCATCTTGATGATGACGGGAAATTCACCCTCGATGTATTCAATCCGAGCATACTAATGTTAGCGAGGGAAAATCGCACCGAAGAGCTTGGAGATGAACCGGAGTTCGAAATGCCTGACGGGCGCAAGGTGGTCAGGAGATATCGCAATCCAGAGATCGACTTCGCAAATCAAATCGCGCACGGTGAGTTGATCTACTACGTCACTCATCCCGACGGCAGAACTGAACGTCTCGTCCACAGCTTCCCGATGCGCTACCTATTCCGCTATGAAGCGGAGCATCTGCTGGTGCGCTGCGGTTACGAGGTTGAAGATGTATTCTCCGATTTCAAGAAATCTCCTTATGGAGAGAATTATCCCCGCGAGATAATTATGGTCGCAAGAAAGAGTTAGAGCAGTCTGGTAGATCGAAACTCTTGTGGTTTCGACGTCGATGGTACTGCATCTTAGCAGATGTGGGAGAGTAGAACGCAGCCGGGTCAAATTAGAAAGCCCACTTCAAATGGAGCGGGCTTTTGCTTTGTTGGACGATCTTGTAGGGCAGCGATCCGGAGTCACGCATCGCGTGACGGAGTGATCCTGCCTACTTCCTAAATGGCAGGTCTCCGGAAGACTTGCCCTGCTTGGCTAGTTGTCCAAGTGTGCAACAGATGACCCTGATACTTCCTCGCCTTCGGGTTTGGTGGCCAATGTAACCTTTCGATAATGTTTACAGGAATACTCCAGATACTCATCAATCTCATCAAGATCAATGTTGCCTTTCTTCAGATCACTTGGGAGTATGCTGATTATTAGTTTGTCGCATATACTTAGCCTCTTTGATGCTTCAATGTAGCTGTGAATTATCTCTTTCACGATAGTCGATCTGGTTAGATCATGAATCCGCCCGTGGTTTGTGCCGATAAGAGGAATAGTAACCGCGGCATCACGGCCTGATTCCAAAGCTATGTACTCCCACAACTTTGATATGCTTAGCAAGACATCATCAACTGTTGACTCAACTCGATTGTTTGTTTTCTTTTTTGAACTTGCAAGCAAGTAGAACTTCTTGTTTCTTTGTTCGACCTCAATCGTCGTGCCAATATCGTGGGCTCTTGTGCAATCAGTCTTCTTGCTTATGTCATTAGCCAGATGAGCCTCTTTGTCAGAGTAATACACCGCTATCATCTTGCTTAGCAAGCTACGTGCCTTCATAACGTTCCCACCCATACAGACATCAAAGCAGTTGTTGACGGGAATGACAAGTGTACCGGCGTTATCAAAGGCATCGCCAACCCTAACCTCTACAATATTATCCTTATCTCTAAGTTGATATGTGAAAGAGGTCTTGGGTCTGTTTTTCGCTAGTGCTATTATTACTATGACTACAGACGCGATCAGGAAGAACGCGACACTCTTAGCGAGAGAATCCGTCTTGCCATCGGTAGAATAACTGGCTATTTCGACAACCAACCAGAATAGACCAACGCCGGTGACGAAGTCACTCAGAATCGATTTGCGATTACGAAACCACCTGCGCATCATAGCCCCAGACTCTGATAGACTGAGTCATTATAATAATATGGCCCAGATTTGTTGCTACTTCTGTATTTCGCATCCCAAGACGGCCAGTTGTTCAACGCATGTTCCACGATCTTCTGATTGAAGCTGACGTGCACAGCAAGTTCGCCTTTTACAACCGGTGGACACAACGTTGAGTCCATACTTCTACTGCCATTTAGATTCACAACTATAATTGGTATTTGCTTCATGATGGCTTGTTCGATCTCCCAACGCACGAATTTGTATAGATACTTCGTGTTACTTCCGACAAGCAAGATAAAGACCTTTGTATTATGAAGCCTTTCAGATAACTTCGCTTTTATCGTCGCTTCCGATGACCAAGGCATTAGGTTGTTCAAATCATGCGCGTCATAGAAGTTGAATGTTGTGTTATCGTTTTTCTTCCATGCTTGCATTAGCCGATAATAGTGGATGTCATTATCAGCGTCAAAAGCTACATAGGTTTTATTTGCATAAGTCATTATGACCTCGCTTTGCAACCCTTCGCTGTTCTACTCTCGGGTTCCCGCCTGTCAGCCTCGTAAGGTGGAACGTTTTCCACCATCTTAGTTCCTATATTGCCCCCAACATCAGTCACGTATATTAATATCAAACCAATCATACCACGTTCGCTGCGCTGTGTCAAGGCAAATGCCGAATCTGTTGGCGGATTGGGACGTATGCCAACCGCGAATGTCCCAAAGGTCAGAATCCTAGTGATCCTGACTATTCTCTTGTTCTGCGCGCCGAGGAAGTAGGCAGGATCACTCCGTCACGCCCTGGCGTGACTTCGGATCGCTGCTCTACCACTATTACGTGCGCGATTCGACAATCATCATATTTATGCAGCCCCAGATCAGACGCACAAATATTGTGCTCCAAGCTCCGCCGATCATCTAATTTCGAGCGCCGATACTTCGCCTGAGAACATCGTAATACTCTGTACAGCAACATATTGCGGACGCCTCCTGCCTGCAGGGCTGATTATGGCACACTGCTTGCTTTATCAGACATCGGAATGAGCAAAATAGTAGCGGAGGACAATATGAAAAACTCTAAAGATATTAAGAAAATTCTCGTAAGGATCGTTTCTGGGCTGATCCTAATGTTTTGGGGAGCGTTTTTTATTGGTTGTGAAGATTGTAATGACTGCCGGGTCGTTGCGGTCGATGATACTCCTCCAGACGCTCCCCAGGGCGTATACTCGGTGACCGGAGACAGAGCTGTTTTTCTGTATTGGCTCAGAAGCCCTGAGAGTGATGTAGATTGCTACTGGGTCTGGCGCAGCGAAGAAGCAATTGAAGGGCCGTACGAACGGCGCCAAAAAGTCAACCACCCTTCAGATCAGAATATCGGCACGATCTCTTTTGTAGACGCGCCGCTGGTCAATGGAGAGACTTATTTCTACGCTGTGACGGCGGTAGACAAGCATGGCAACGAGAGCTACGAATTATCTCGCGAAGATGTGTACGATACCCCTCGACCCGAAGGTTCCGGGGTTGTTGTGTATGACATCGGCACACAGCCGGTATTAGCGGGATTTGATTTTCGCAATGGGCAGCCAAGAGCCTGGGATGATGATCGTGCGGATATATATTTCGAGTATGATGCCGATTGGAATGCTTTTTTCGTCTGGGCAAAGACATTCGATGTGGGTTGGACCGACATCCAGGATTTTGGATTCACAGAGAGCCTCGACGAACTCGGCTGGGCACCTACTGAAGGTTGGTCGAAAGTTGGATGGCTCGAAGCGATAGATGGTCATTCATATTATATCTGGACAGCAGAAGAGAATTTCGCCAAGTTTCGCATAGATGCTTCCGATTCCCGCACCAAGAGCCTGACAATCTCGTGGGCATATCAAACAGAAGTGGGGAATCCTGAATTAGTGCCATCGAGACCGGAGCACGATCCGGCATTTGGCACCAAAGCGGCTTTTGTAAGTCTCAGTGACTCTAAGTAGAGAGGGTAGGTGTTTAGAATGAAAAAGATTACTGCGATGATGGTTGTAGCGATGATGCTCCTCGCGGCTCAGATGTTCGCGCAGGACAAGATCGCTCCCATGCCGAGACCGACCGACGATCTTGAGGTTCGAGTCTGGACTAACAAGGCCGAGGGAAAATCATTCGGGCAGGGGGAGCACATAATTGTCTATTTCCAGACGAATCGCGACAGCTATGTGACGATTTACGATCTGGATACTCGAGGCGACATAAACCTGCTCTTCCCGTTAGAGTACGATGACCCATCCTATGTCGAGGGTGGAAGAGTCTACTCTATACCCGATTACTATGATGATTATGAGCTAGTCGTCGAAGGGCCTCTCGGGCATGAGTATATACAGGCTGTGGCTTCGCTTGATCCATTCGATGTCCCGGCGTGGCCGTCGAAGTTCTTCAAGTACGATGAGTATTATCCGCTTCACGCGGACAGGGATGCTGTGGACTTTCTGAATTATGTCAATCACCGCTATTTCCCCTTCGACAACTGCGGGGCTCGGTGTGCGGTAGATTACACGCATTTCGAAGTGCGCCGCGACTGGAGTTATGACTGGGATGATTACTATGACCAGCGCGACTACTATCGCAACGATCGCTACTATTACGATCCCTGGGGATGGTGCGGCACTATCTACATCGGCTATCCGTATGGTGGCGCAGTCTATATCAACGGGATATTCTACGGTTACGCGCCACTGTTCGTCCCTCGAATTGTCGTGGGCTGGCATCACTTCCAGATATGGTATGATGGATTCTATTGGTACGACCAGCGCTTCCGTGTCTACGCTGGCGGGTGGTATGACTACGACTGTGATGATGTCAGGTATAAAGGTGATCACAATCACTACGGATTCAAACCGAAGCGGAGAGGTTCGCCGGAAGAGGTAGCTGGCCGGTTTGAGCCTGACAGACGCAAGACCGTGTTCACTAAGAAAGAAGGATACATCACGAAAGACAAGTATCTTGCTGAGCGGACAAAGACCCCTGTTCGCAGCACCGACAACAAGTATTTCAAGGGCGTCAACAAGGACATGCGCGGTACCAAAACTTACGGTTCGGATGGCAAGAAGGTGAACGTGACAAATGACGCAAAGAACAGCAAGTCATATAAGAAGAATGCTGCCTGGAATGACTACAACTCGCCCAAGGTTTCGACCGAGAAGAAGAAGTCTGACAATTCCGGAAAGGAAATCAAGTCAACCGGAGTAAACAGCAAGAAGACGAAAAAGAGCACATCTTCGTCGGACTATTCCAAGGGTAAGTCATCCGGGTCGTCCGATAAACAGCCGATCTTCAAGCCGAAGTCCTCGAATGACAAGAAGTCCTCCGGATCATCGAAGGGCAATAAGGGATCGGATAAGACGAACATTTCGACCGGGAGCTCGAAGAAGCCATCGGGAAGCTCAACATCTCCGAAATCTTCGGGTGGCTCTTCCGGATATTCGAAGCCGAGCGGCGGATCGGCACCGTCGGGTGGATCGAAGAGTTCCGGTGGAAGCCGGTCCGGTGGCGGCAAGAAGGACGGTAGACGATAACACAGGTTGCGCCCTTCGGAATGCCAAAGGGCGCAAACCGATTTTAGCTTGACGCAAGGAGTGTCGAAACCATATACTGAAAGTGTCAGCCGACAGGAGTCATGAGAAATGATCAGCATTGCTATCAAGACAGCGGCATTGGTGCTGCTAGTGTTGCTTCTGGCAGTTCCGGTATTCGCCACTCAGAAGGAGCCTTCCAAAGAGGTTCCGGTAGTGGCTCAGCCGGTAATTACGCCTAAGACTGCCGCTCCTGAGAAGCAGCAGGAAGAGCCGGAGCAGGCGGAGATCAAGCAGGAGGAGCCCGCCCAGGAAGAGTATGATGATTTCACCGACGATGACAAGAATGGCATAGACGACAAGTTTGAAGAGGCGGATAGAAAGAGAGTCAAGGTACAGGAAGTCATTGGACGGTCGAAGCCCACGGAACCTGAGCAGAAAACTGAAGTGAAAACCGAGGTGAAGAAGGCGATACCTGAGAAGAAGTAATCTCGGAAGATCATTGAGAGCCGGGTTCAACCTAAAGAGATTCAGCCTGTTAAGGTGAAATTATCCTTGACAGGTTCTTTTTTTGAGTTAATCTTAGCACTCTGTCGGCACAAGTGCTAATAACTTGTGTATATTATAGCTGAGTAGGATATGAAGAAACTGTACAGTGACATGAATGATCGTGAGAAGCAGATTCTGGCTGCTTTGATCGACCAATATGTAAAGACTGCTCAGCCGGTCGGATCACGGGTCCTTGCGAACAAGTATGGCTTGGGAATCTCTCCCGCCACGATTCGCAACACTTTGCAGGACCTTGAAGAGATCGGTTTGGTAGCACAACCACATACATCGGCCGGGCGAATTCCGACCGATCTCGGTTATCGCGTCTATGTCGACTTGCTGCTCAAACCTGTTGAGCTGACATTCAATGAACAGCAGCTGATAAAACAGAAGATCAAATCGCAGTACACGCCAATCGAGCAGATCCTTGAGCAGACATCAAGGATACTTGCGGAAATTACCGACCAGCTCGGAGTGTCGATATCGCCACAGCTCGACAAAGCGGTACTGACCCGTATGGAGATGATTCCGGTTGCCGAAAGAAAGCTGCTGATAGTCATAGCTGTCAGGTCTGGCCTGGTGAAGACAATCCTCATGGAAGTCGATTCCGATCTATCGCCGGTCATGGTGACAGAGACATCACGCCTTCTTAATGAGAAATTGACGGGGCTGACACTCGGCGAAATCAGGACCACCGTCGCCGAGCGATTCAAGGACGTGAAGCTGGGTGATCCGAAATTGATCAAGGTTTTCACGGAATCTGTGAGTGTGATGTCTGCCGGTATCGACAGAGAAAGCGTCCATGTCGATGGAGCATCAAACATAATACGACAGCCGGAGTTCAGGGATCAGAAAAATCTGGATCAGCTGTTGGGAGTAATTGAGAAGAGACAGCCGATCGCCGATGCGGTATCATCCGTCTCTCTCCAGGACGGAATCGTCGTTACCATAGGCAAGGAAGCCAATCTGGGGAACTTCGAGATGTGCAGCATGGTCACCTCGACCTACTGGGCGGGACGATCCAAAGGTACTATAGGGGTCATCGGTCCGACTCGCATGAAATACTCCAAGCTGGTTTCGATAGTTGACTATACTGCCAAATTCCTTTCGCGGCTATTGTCCGATTAGAGGGTAGACTATGAGCAAGAAACATCCTGACAAAAACACCGACTTCGATAAGGCTGATGGTGAAGAAATTGAAGTCGAGATAAAGATGCCCGAATCTGACGCTGACGGCGAGGAAGTCGACGGCGATTCGACGGCAGAGATCGAAGGGGAACAACTGACTGAGGAAGCTCCAAAGTCCCTTGAAGAACAACTGCGGCTTAAAGAAGATCAATATTTGCGACTGGCTGCCGAGTTTGACAATTTCAGAAAACGCAACGCACGACAGTTCGCACAGATTATTGAATCGTCACAGGCTGACATATACACCGAACTCCTGACCGTCCTTGACAATTTCCGCCGCGCACTCGAAGCAGACAACGGCGCTGCAGATTTTGAATCGTTCAGAAAGGGAGTCGAACTGATCTATTCCCAATTGAACGATTTCCTCAAGAAGAACAATGTCGAGCCTTTTGATTCGGTAGGCAAGAAATTCGATCCGAATGTTCATGAGGCAATGATGACAGTGCAGACGGATGATCACAAAGAGGACACAGTCGTCAAAGAGTTTGAGAAAGGGTATAAGCTCAGAGACAGGATTCTGAGGCATGCACGAGTCTCTGTAGCGAAACCTTCAGACGAAAATCAATAATAGTGAATACCCTCAATTTCAAATAGAAATCAAGGAGGATCACGTAATGGGAAAAGTGATCGGCATAGACCTCGGAACCACGAATTCATGCGTGGCCGTGATGGAAGGCGGCGATGCGGTTGTCATCCCAAACGCCGAAGGTGGACGCACGACTCCATCGGTAGTTGCATTCACAAAAGATGGGAACAGACTCGTCGGCCAGGTTGCCAAGCGTCAGGCAATCACCAACCCGGAGAATACCATATTTTCCATTAAGAGATTCATGGGACGCAAATATAGTGAGGTCGGATCGGAAGAGAAGATCGTACCCTATACGGTAGTCGCGGAGGCGAACGGTGATTGTAGAGTGAGGATCGGCGAAGATGAGTACGCTCCACCGCAGATATCTGCCATGATCTTGCAGAATCTCAAATCGACCGCTGAGGAATATCTCGGTGAGAGCGTGACCGAGGCTGTAATTACTGTCCCCGCATACTTCAACGATTCGCAGCGTCAGGCCACGAAAGACGCCGGCAAGATCGCAGGTCTCGAAGTGAAACGAATCATAAACGAGCCTACAGCGGCATCTCTCGCGTACGGTCTCGATAAGAAGAGGGATATCAAGGTAGCGGTCTTCGATCTTGGAGGCGGTACTTTTGACGTGTCGATCCTCGAACTGGGAGATGGTGTGTTTCAAGTGAAGTCGACCAACGGCGACACGCATCTCGGCGGTGACGATTTCGATCAGAAAGTCATTGACTGGCTGGCAGATGAATTCAAGCGTGATCAAGGTATCGATCTAAGGAATGACAAGATGGCCCTGCAGCGCCTGAAAGAGGCGGCAGAGAAAGCCAAGTGCGAACTCTCGACAACCATGCAGACATCGATCAACCTGCCATTTGTGACTGCCGATCAGAGCGGTCCGAAGCATCTCGATATATCCCTGACCCGCGCCAAGCTGGAACAACTCTGCGACGACCTGATCGAGCGCACTAAGCAACCCTGCTTGAACGCTCTGAAGGATGCGGGAATGACGCCGTCCGATATCCAGGAAGTGATTCTAGTCGGTGGCATGACAAGAATGCCCAAAGTCCAGGAATTGGTCAAGGAGATATTCGCACGCGATCCGCACAAGGGCGTGAATCCCGATGAAGTTGTTGCCCTCGGTGCGGCAATACAGGCGGGTGTGCTGACAGGTGACGTCAAAGATGTTTTGCTGCTGGATGTAACGCCTCTTTCACTCGGAATCGAAACACTCGGTGGAGTGATGACCCGATTGATCGAACGCAACACAACGATACCGACGAAGAAGAGCCAAATATTCTCGACAGCCGCGGACAATCAACCTGCAGTGTCGATTCACGTATTGCAGGGCGAGCGTGAAATGTCGATCGACAATCGCACGCTCGGTCGTTTTGATCTTGTGGGAATTCCACCCGCGCCGCGCGGAATGCCTCAGATCGAAGTTGCATTCGATATCGACGCGAACGGCATAGTCCATGTGTCGGCCAAGGACCTCGGCACCGGCAAGGAGCAGAAGATCAAGATCGAGTCATCTTCCGGCCTGTCAGACACGGAAGTTGATAAGATGGTCAAGGACGCTGACGCTCATTCCGAGGAGGACAAGAATAAGAAAGCTCTTGTGGAGGCGAGGAACAAGGCTGATCAGTTGATCTACACTACTGAGAAGAGTCTCAAAGAGCATGGCGACAAGTTAGGCGAAGAAGACAAAGCCAAGATCACAGAGGCAATAGAGAAACTGCAGGCTGCTCTGAAAACCGAGCAGACAGAGATTATCAATCAGAAGGCCGATGACCTCATGCAGGCGTCTCACAAGCTCGCTGAAGAGCTCTACAAACAAGCTTCAGCCGAGCAGCAGGCAGGGGCCGGTCCGGAGGATGCCGCGCAAGGTGCTCCAAAGCAGGACGAATCGGCCGGCGACGGCGCTGTTGACGCAGATTTTGAAGTAGTTGACGAAGATAAGAAGTAATAGAATGCTACGAAGGGCACAAACGAACGCATGACAACTGACCGTGATTACTACGAAATTCTTGGCATTGGGCGGGCTGCTACCGACGACGATATCAAGAGAGCCTATCGTCAGATGGCGATGAAGTATCATCCCGATCGCAACCCGGACGACGATACAGCTGAGGAGAAATTTAAGGAAGCAACCGAGGCGTACGAGGTCCTTAAAGACTCGCAGACACGTCAGGTGTATGACACCTACGGTCACGCTGGGTTGAAAGGCTCGCAGGGTGGACGGGGATTCGGTTTCGACTCATTCGGAATGGCGGACGCTTTGCGGGCATTCATGCGGGATTTCGGCAACTTCGGTAGTTTCGGAGGGCTTGATGACCTTTTCGGCTTCGGTCAGGGAGGATCGCGGGGTCCGCGCGTCTTCAAAGGCGAAGACCTGAGGCTGACGCTGAAGGTGACTCTCGAGGAAATCGCTGAGGGGGTCGAAAAGTCTCTCAAAGTGAAGGTGCATGGCAGCTGCTCCGAGTGCGGAGGCTCAGGCTCTGCCAAGGGCTCCAGCAAGTCCGTTTGTCCGCAATGCAGCGGTAGAGGAGAGGTACGCAAGGTTAGTCGTTCCATGTTCGGTCAGTTTGTACGGGTGCAGCCATGCGACTATTGCAATGGTATGGGACAGGTGATAACCACTCCCTGCAGCAAGTGCGCCGGTGATGGACGTGAAAGCGTGGACAAGAACATCAGTGTCAAGATTCCGGCGGGAGTCGCTGAAGGTAACTACATTACTCTCAGGGGATCAGGCAATGCGGGTCCTCAGGGAGGTCCCCACGGCGACCTGATTGTTTTTATCAAAGAGATCGATCACGACAAGTTCGAACGCCACGGAGATGATATAGTATTGGATGTTCCGATCAGCTTCGCGCAAGCGGCTCTCGGTTCCAAAATCGAGATTCCTACGCTGAACGGAAATACGACACTCGACATACCTTCAGGCACTCAGTCAGGAAGACTGTTCAGACTTCGAAACAAGGGTATCCGTCATTTGAGAACCGCCGGACGAGGGGACCAACTCGTTCAGGTACTTGTCTGGACCCCAACGAAGTTGGACAAGACTGCGACTCAGCTCTTCGAGAGACTCTCCTCATTGGAGGGAATTGCTCCGCCGAAATCGTCAAAGTCCTTCTTCAAACGACTCAAAGATTCACTTGGAGTTTGAGTGCTTGAAGCAAACGACATGGAACAGACTGAGGGGCACGTTGAGGTGACTCTGTGCGTTCCGAAGGACACTGAGGAGGTTGTAGCTAATTTCCTGATTGACCATATCACAGGCGGCAATGGCCTCGTACTCGAGGATGACGAAGATGATGAGGACAACGTAATAATCCGGCTGTATGTGAAATCGCATCTCACTGCAGATTCCGAAATTTCCAGGATCAAGACTTTTCTCACGAACGAGCAAATCGCAACCGCACAATCTGTAGATGGCATAATCAAATCAAAGCACATCAAAGAAATAGACTGGGTTGCGGAGTATCAGAGAAAATTCGAATCGGTCGAGATCGACGATGTCGTCATAAAATCTCATTGGTGTGAGAAAGACTATCCCGGCAAACTCGTAATTACTCTCGATCCAAAGATGGCATTCGGAACCGGACGTCATGAGACTACCAAGCTTTGTGTCAGAGCGATTGTGAAGACGGTCCGGCAGGGGAATCGCATTCTCGATCTCGGCACTGGATCAGCTATACTTGCGATACTGGCGGCAAAGCTGGGCGCTTCGGAGATTCTCGGCCTCGATATCGATCCGGGCTCTATAGAGAATGCCCTGGAGAATATTCTTCTCAACAAGGTAGCCGATCGCGTAACGGTTGTCCACGGCTCGATGGATCTTGTAGTAGAATCCAATTACTATGATATCGTCGTTTCAAACCTAATCAAAGATGGCATCATTCAACTCTTCGATGATTACATCAAGGCAGTGAAACCGGGCGGGTTGCTCATCTTGTCAGGTATACTGACCGATCAGGTCGAATCGATGTGCGACTTCTTCAGCGGTAAGGGATGTCCGGATGCTGATATTACCACCATGGGAGAATGGGCCTGTTTTGTGATAAGGGTATGACTATCAGAAAAGCTGACTTCACATACTTCCTCGTTAGCGAAGCCGATATTCATGGCGATGAGGTGACGTTTTCTGCCGATGAATCACGCCATATAACAAAGGTGTGCCGCATGAAGGCCGGTGACACTCTCTCTGCTACAGATGGCGAGGGGCGACTCCTTGAAGTGAGAATCGAATCCATAACTAAGACGGGAGTCATTGGACAAATCGTCAGGGCGACCACTCAGGAATTACCGACAAAACTATGCCATCTCGCGATGCCAATAGCTGTGAGCCAGAAAACCGACT
Source organism: Candidatus Zixiibacteriota bacterium (assembly GCA_018820315.1). NCBI lineage: Bacteria > Pseudomonadati > Candidatus Zixiibacteriota > Candidatus Zixiibacteriota bacterium. Next base: position 18,674 of record JAHJOQ010000117.1, read on the forward strand.
GGGTGATCGAGAAGTGTACCGAACTCGGCGTAGACAGATTTCACATCTTCTCTTCAGAGCATTCCACAAGCAAGTCATCCGGTTCAAAGCGACTCGATAGATGCAGGAGGGTTGCGCTATCTGCCATAAAGCAGTCGATGCGAAGACATGCCCCAAACTTCGAACAGCATGAGAGCGTGGCTTCGCTGACTCGGGTATTTGCCGATTACAGTTTGGTCGCTTACGGACATTTTGACGAGGACACGGACACGCTCAGCCAGCTTCTGGCCTCGGACAAATTCGACCGCATTCTGGTGCTTGTCGGACCCGAGGCGGGCTTCACGGATGAAGAAATCCAGATTCTGAAATCTGCTGGAGCCGTGGCGGTTAGATACGGCAACCACCGTCTCAGGATGGAGACAGCCGCCATCGTCCTGCCGACCCTCGTTATCGAGTCTTTTCAGAAGTAATTGCACTCAGAAGCTTAAAAAGGATCGGAGTGTGCCGATTTTACTACTATGGATATGACTCTTTCTACCGAGTTCATTTTCGCATATGCGGTGCTGTTTCTGGCAGGCCTCGCGATCGGGAGTTTTCTGAATGTTGTGATCTACCGCCTCCCGAGAAGCAAATCGCTTCTATGGCCTCGATCTGCCTGCCCGACGTGTGGCAAGACAATTCCATTCTACCTGAATATCCCAATATTCAGTTATCTTATGCTACTTGGAAAATGCAGGTACTGCAAGACGCGCATTTCACCGCGATACTTGATTATAGAATTCATTTCCGGCGTAGTCGTTGTCGGCTACTTCGCGCACTTCGGCTTGAACTGGCAGGGATTGGCTGCAATGATTCTGACGCTGACATTGATCCCGGTATTCTTCATCGACTTTGAGCACAGAATCATTCCCGATTCGATATCGATTCCCGGCATCGTTGTTGGCTTCGGGCTTTCCCTCTTGACCGCCGAACCGGGTTGGCTCGGATCACTCATCGGAATTCTTATCGGCGGCGGTGGCCTGCTCCTGATCGGATTGCTCGGAGATTTCATCTTCAAGAAAGAGAGCCTCGGTGGGGGAGATGTGAAGCTCGCTGCGATGCTTGGGGCGTTCCTTGGCTGGGAGAAAGTGCTCTTCGTGTTTATCGGCTCAGCCGTGCTCGGGCTCATAGGTGCCGTAATTCTACTGGCAGTCTCCAAGAACGTGCGGGAGAACCACCAAATACCATTCGGACCCTTCCTGGCGGCGGCCGCGGTGATAGCCCTTCTTTTCGGCGACAAACTAATCGGTCTCTACATCAGTCATTTCCTGACTGTCTGATCGCGATCATCCTGGTAGAGTCAGGGAGTGTCATTACTCAGCTCGTCGCACACTCTGAGAAACGAATCTCTGAGAGATGGCGCATTTCTGATTAGCTGCACAAAATTGCTCTGCACCGACAACATTATCTGCTCGACGGTTGTCTCTTTCAATTCCGCGAGCTTTCCGACGACATCGAGGATCAGATGGGGCATGCCTGCAACGCCCTCAAGGGAATCGTATCCGCCCGGGTTGTCTGTTTCTGTCAGGATTTGTCCCATCGGCAGTTCGCGCACAATGGCTTGTATATGACGTGATCTCAGAAGCTCCACACCTATCGAGAAATAGACACCGAAAGACAGCATTGATCGCAACACATCGAAAGGTCCGGAATACCAGTGGACTATCACATGCCTGACTTTGTACTGCTGCAGCATATGTAGTACATCCGCCTCCGCACCTTTGGTATGAATATTGACAATCTTATTATGCTTCGCGGCAGCCCTCAAAAAGAACTCGAAAACTTCACGCTGCGCCGGATACGCTGAAACGTCACCAACGAAGAAGTAGTCGAGCCCGATTTCACCATACATTGCGCTTCGCTCAAGATAGGCCTTCAGATCATTGAGTCGGTGGGTGTACTGCGGGGCATTCCAGGGATGAACTCCGAAGGTCGGCAAGATCAATCTGCATTTCTGCGCAATTTTGAGATTGCGCTCATATGACGGGATGTCCATGGAGTTGCTGATGGTGAAGATGCGGTTAGAATTGATCTGCTCGATCGCTTCGTCCAGCGTATCATCGTATCTGTCCAGATGCGCATGTGCGTCGATCAGCATTCTGCCGCCTCATGTGTGTTGGTGGGCTCATACTCTCCTTGAATGTTAAGCTCCTTGGAACCAGAAAGCAACCAGAATGTTCAAAATATGAGCAAGCACAATCTAACGCTTGACTTCCGGAAAAGGAGATGTATATTCCCCACAATTACACGCCATGTACATTCAGTCGAGGCCTGGTTCGAAAATACAGCTCTGCATGTAGCTATGTACCATCACACAGTAGCAAATCATTTGAAGGGAAGTTCGTTTTAAGTATCAACTCAAAACTCATCAGAAGGAGTACACTATGGCAAGGTATTTCAGTCTTGCAGTGATGATTGCTCTCATCAGCATCATCTCCATCGGCTGCGGTGGATCTGATCCGGTAGGATCGAATTCGCAATCTGCCGATTTGGTTCTTTCCCCGGCGACCTACGCGTCGATAGGCGATTATGTGTGGCATGATGTCAACATGAACGGCATCCAGGATCCCGGTGAACCGGGTATTCCCGGTGTAACCGTCCACCTCTTCGATTGCGACAACAACCATCTCGCCGTGATGATAACAGATGCCGACGGATTCTACCTGTTCGGCGGCCTCTGGCCGGGAGACTTCTATGTCAAATTCGACCGGCCTGCCGGTTATGTGTTCAGCCCACAGGATCAGGGAGCTGACGACGCTGTGGACAGCGACGCCGACCCGATGACCGGCAAGACTGTCTGTACGAATCTTGATGCCTATGAAGAAGATCTCACCTGGGACGCTGGCTTGTATGTGGATGAGCCTCCTCAGGATGGCTGCACACGCACCATCGGCTACTGGAAGACGCATGCTGGCTTTGGCCCGCAGGACGACGTCGTGACGGCTCTGCTGCCGATCACTCTCGGCTCCGGTGGTGGCAAGAGTCTTGTGGTTTCGACAGCTCAGATTACCGTTGATGTGCTTGTGATGAAGACATATGGAAAGAACAACAACGGTATCACCAAACTTTACGCCCAGTTGCTCGGCGCGAAGTTGAGCATTGCCTCCGGTGCTGACGATTCTGATGTCGCAGCAGCAATAGCTGACGCCGATGCATTCCTGTATGATTACGACTGGAATGACTGGACCAGCCTGAGTGAAGCTGATGAGGACATGGTCATGGACTGGCAGGGCATGTTTGATGACTACAATAACGGCGATATCGGCCCGGGCCATTGCGTTGATATCGATGATGGAGATGACGACGGCGGCATCGGAGGACTTGGCGTTAAGTAATCCCTCACGCACACGATGCTAAGTGATTGTGATATGCCCACTTGCGTGATAGCGAGTGGGCATATTTCTTGTCTCGCCACCCGCTCCTCAATATTATCAAGAATTATCAAGAAAATCGAAATTTCGCCTTGCCTGATGCCGATAATTGAAGTATATGGGGCATAAGATCAACTACGGTCCCACGTGACTGATCTGGACACAATAATGAATTATCGAGAAAGGAACCTGACGATGAAGCTATTTCTGATTGCACTTCTGGCCGTGGCTATAATAGCTGGATGTGGCGGTAACTCAACGGATCAGAACAGTACTGGCAGGTTGGTGATCGAGGCGTTCGATGCCCCGTTGCCGGGCGATGTCGACAGTATTAATCTCACGATTGAGGAAGTCACGGTCCATCACACTGAAGATGGCTGGCTGACCGTTGCCGAGCCGGATACTACCTACGATTTCCTGCAGCTGGTCAATGGCGCGACGGTGGTGCTGGCAGATGTTTCTCTCGCATCGGGTAGATACAACCAGATGCGTCTGATTCTGGCCGACTCCAACACAATCGTGATCGACGGTGTATCGTATCCGCTGACTGTCCCGAGCGGAACGCAATCGGGTGTCAAGCTGCACGGCGATTTCGATATTGTCGAAAATCAGGTTTATGAGCTTTACATCGATTTCGATGCATCACACTCAATCACTCATGCAAACGACAAGTACATTCTGAAACCGTCATTCAAGGCATTTAAGAAGAGTCTATCTGCAATGCTGTCTGGCACCGTGAAAGACATCATCGGTCTTCCTATCGAGAATGCCACAGTCGCGGCAATCACCGACAGCGACACAAGTGCAACTGTTACCGGCGCAGACGGCTCTTACGCTCTCATTCTTCTGGAGGGCATCTATGACATCAGTGCCTCGGCGGACGGTTATTCGACGTCAGACACAACTTACATTGGTGTGCACGTCGATCCCGACAGTGCCGATGTAATGACCGGATACGATTTCAGACTGCAGTAGCGGTTCTGATTGATGCGCCGTTAGGAATCCCTTCCTGACGGCTAAGAACAGATGGCGCGTTCAACATTCAATACGCCATCACGCCGGAAGTAGTAGCTGACGCAGTGAAAAGCCATGACGTCCTCTACTCAGCCAGCGCAGTCAGGATTGCGAGGACCGAGGCCCGCGCACTCCCACCACCACCCTCTTCAAATACCCCGCCGAGATGATTGCCCAGAGGATGAATGGCAGGCTGTCGTTAAACAAGAAAGCGGGGAAGAGGGTGTTAAATGCCTCCTGAGATTCGCCATACTTCGAACTGGCTACAAACGCAACCGATGCCAGCAGAATATGACCGAGAAATATGATCACAAAGCCAATTGCAGTGCCTACTGCTCTGCGTCTGACTGTCAAAGTCGGAGTGATTACCATCAGCACAAGAAATGGCACATAGTTTATGAAGTGATCGATTACAAGCTGTGCCTTGAGTTCTGTGACTCCGAGCACTATGAAGATCGGTGTCGCGAGCTCGACGAAAACTTTGAGATAGAAGGTGCGCCCCCATTCGATCCAGACCCAGCCAAGCGGGACCGTGATCGCGAGAAACTCAAGCGTCAGGAGCAGGAACCGCTTCTTCACGATTGACCACCTTTAGTATCCAGAGCACCCAGACAGATGTGATCATCAGGATCAATGTCACCTGCCAGAAATAGAGGTGCATGAAATCGAATATGCTGTAATGATACCGCCCTACAATTATCAAGACAAGAATTCGGACGATGTTGAAGAGATACATCAACGGTACGCCAAGCGCCAGCCCAACCCCCTTCTTCTTCAACGTCGTAGGGAAAGCCATAACTGCAGCAATGAAGATCAGTATCTCATAGATGCCGGTGCATTCTTCGATAATGCGCACGGGAAAACCCAAAAATGTGACCGACTGGCCCGACACGCTTACATTGGATGAGAGCAGTCCGAGAATGAAGCCTTCAATCTGAGCTGTAACGGTCATCATCGCCTCAACCACACCAAAAAACCTGCCGGTCAGAATCGAATATGCGACCGCGGTCATTCCGAGATAGACGAGAAAAAAGAAGACGAATCTGTAAGCAGCATTTGCCCAGGCTCGCTTAACCCACGCTATTAAACTGAGCGATTTGTCCTCGGCTGATTTGCGATCAGGACCTTTCCGTCGGCCAACGCGCTGTTTTCTTGCCATAACTCAATTTAGCTCGGCACAACTCCATGTCAAAGAGCTTTTTGGCTGGGCGCGGAGTCCAATTTGACGATAATATACATATGCAACAATCTGGCGGAAGCTGGCCGGGACGCGTTATCAGAGCGATTTCACAACCCGGAATGAAATACGAAACAGAGCTATACAGTGTTCTGCTGCTTATTGTTTTGTTTCTTGTTCTGGTCAATTTTGGATCGATCAGAATTGTGACGCAGTTGCGCGGGGTATTCGAGAATCAAATCTACGCTGATCTCGCAGAGACTGCAAATCACGCATCGCAGTACCTGGGCGATCAGCCGCAATTGCTTTCGTCGACCGCTGACTGGAGCAGGTTTGTTCTGAACACCTACGCCGATAGTATCGAACTGCTCGAAACTTCAGGGATTGGCATTACAGCTATCCCCCGATCAGCGGGGAGACTGTCGGAGAGCGATATGCAGAGCCTGGCGGATGGCGATCCACTCTCGGTGGCCCCGGATTCGAAGAGCCTTGCTCCGGGCTATGTGGTTCTGTTCCCGTTTGAAACGACCGATCGCAGGACATTCATCCTAAGAGTTTACAAAAGAGCGGACCGGTTTGGCGTAATTGCCAATGTCGTGCAATTCAACATGATTTTCCAGATCGCCGGCATTCTGGCTGTGGTCATTCTCGGCTATCTCTATCTACGAGTGACATTGCGCCCGTATCTGAAGATGAAAAAGGCTGCGGAAAGCGCGGCTGCTGAGAAGACCAAAGATGAAGTCTCTGTCGAGCAGATTGTAGCGTCATTTCAGAGCATGATCGATGAGTTGAAAGAGAAGGAGAAAATCCTTCAGGACCTGTACCAGAAAACTCAGAAACGTGCTGCCCGGCTTGAGCAGTTCAATGAGTACATACTCGCCGGTATGGCATCCGGCCTGATCAACTGCGATCGGGACGGCATGGTAACTCACTTCAACAGATCGGCTCAAAGGCTTCTCGGCATAGGAGAACGTCAGGCATTGGGGCACCCTATCTCGGATGTTCTGTCATCGAAACCTGAATTGAGTAAATTGATCACTGATACACTCGCCGCAGAAGGCAACGCCTCTCGCTGTGAAATGCAAATCGAAGGGATTGAAGGGGGGATGATCTCTCTGGGAGTGTCCACCACCCTGATTACTGATGAGCTGAATCGCAAAATAGGTGTGACCGCGATCATGACCGATTTGACCGAGATCAAGAGACTTCAGAAAGACATTGCCTACAAAGAGAAGATGGCAGCGCTGGGAGAGACCGCCGCTGGTCTTGCTCATGAACTGCGAAATTCTATGACCGCGGTTGTAGGTTTCGGCAAGCTTATGACACGCTTGGCAGGAGATAATCCACAGATCAGCGATGCGGCCGAAGCGATTGCTCGCGAAAGCTCTGCATCGGAAGAGATGCTGACTCGTTTTCTCGAATTTGCACAACCGACGAATCTGAACCTGGACAGCGTGGATGTGCGCGCAATCATCGATGACCTCATGGCCGGAATGACCGGGCATGCATCGAGGAAAAACCTGACACTTCGCTGCGACAACGACCAGAATACGGTCTCAGTCTGGGGTGACAAACTCGCTATACGACAAGCTCTGTCAAACCTTCTGGTCAACGCTATCGATGCAGCCCAACCGGAAGGGGAAGTCGTCGTCAGCATCAGCGACCAGATCGATTCGTCGCACGTGGGCATCTCCATCTCGGACGACGGACCTGGAATTCCGTTCTCGATAAGAGAGAGAATTTTCACCCCATTCTTCACAACGAAGGAAGATGGTACCGGTCTCGGTCTCTGCATGGTTCGCAAGCTCATCAACGGTATGAACGGCCGGATCAATTTGAGCCCTCCGTCTGACGATGGACTGACTGTGACGATAATTCTGCCTCGGACTGACAGCACCATTGCAGCCATAGATCGCCCGCATCGACTTGAAGTCGAACTCCCGCATTCTTTCACATCCTAATTTCCGCTTGCATTTGATGCAAATGAACGTACCATACATACATGTTTAGGGAGAAAGACGAACTGAGGACAAAACGTTTTGAGTGGGATCATATCATGAATAAGATTACGCCGCTGACAATTTGCATTGTTGTTTTGCTATTATCCGGTTGCGCTGAGCCGCCAGATAAGGCAAGCACTGATCTCAGTGCCCGGTTTGATAACGTAGTCAAACAAAGGCTCGACAGATATCTGCCGGAAATCTACGCCGAAGCAAAGGACTCGTTCGATGCTGCTACGGCCGAGATATCTGCTCAGTCAGAGAAGTTTGCTCTCACGCGATCATATGGTCGTGCTGAAATGCTCCTCGCGTTCAGCGATTCTCTACTCTCTGCAGCAGATGACAGCCTCGACGCGCTTCGCGTAATCTATGCAGCGAAGCTCGAGGAGCTCAAGCTCGCTGCGGAAGAGGCTTCGAAGAATGTATTCGCATCTGCGAAGAAATTCGAGAACATTGATGCGGTGGAAGAGAGGATGGTGGTAATTCGCGGCAACCTGGTTTCGCTGCATGTGCAGATGGCAAAGGCGAACACTGAGGCTATATCTGGACTTCCGCTCAATGCCTGCTTCGACTACGAAAACGTGATACACGGGGCAGCAGCCATCGAAGCCGAACTGAAAACGCTAGAATAGATCGGACGCTCAGACTCGGCGTTTGCCGTTAAGATATTCAGAGCCTGATCGATAACGTGAATATGCGTGTGAGTATCGAAAATGCGGCGGCAAAAATATATTGACAACCGCAGCAAAGTTTCTATACTACCACGTTGTATTGCTTGATGGGCCTATAGCTCAGTCGGTTAGAGCGCGCGCCTGATAAGCGCGAGGTCACTGGTTCAACTCCAGTTAGGCCCATATGTTACTGCCCCGCAAGGGGCTTTTTCGTATCCGCCTAGTCTCAGCAACCGGCTCCCGGAAGCGTACCACCCCTGAAAATGTAATTGACCAGCACGATGATATCGAGAAGATTACGCTTACCATCGCAGTTGAGATCGCTCACCGGAATATATGCGGGTTCATCTCCACCAAGAAACACGTAGTTGATCATCGCAATCACATCTTCGATATCAACATCGCCATCCCAGTTGATGTCGCCCGTGTGGATACCGTCGTACATGAGGCGAGCCGCAGTCAGGTTCTGCTCAAGACTGGAAAAATCAAGTGTGGCCTGGAAAGCAGACGGACTATACGGGTCGAACAGATTGCCGAAGTCATTGGGGCCGACATGAAAATCATGGCCTCCGGCAAACACGACCGCGAATCTGACAGGTTCGCCAGGACTTATATCCACAGGACCGAATGAGAGCAGGAACCTCGTGTCACAGCCGGATGCGGCTGGCAAGCTGACTGGAGCTGGGGGCAACCAACCGTCAGCGGTATGATCCAAAGCCGATTCGAGTTGATCATAGTCAGTTTCGCCATTAGAAAGCACGAAGAATTTGCTGCGATCACCTTCAGGCGCACCCATTCCGCCGGTGAGGAAGTCGAAATAGCTATTCGCTTGCGTCCACGGTGCCCAATCAAAGGAGTGGTTGCCATTTGGATGCCACCAGTTAAATGAGTGAACATCAGAAGACGTGATTGGACCCAGAAATGCAAAACCAATTACTCCGGTTGCACTCGTAAAATCGAACCCCCCTTCATTAGGATCACCATCGTTGTCAGCTGTCCATGCGTATTCGATCGCTCCGCCGTTCAGCGCCTCCGGAAAAATCACTCGATATCCGCTCACATCATCAAGATAGCCTTCAGGCTGGGCCGCGTGAAATACATCCCCATCGGCATGCATTCCGATGTACGCACTTTGAATCGGATCAACGCCGAGAGCCTTGATCTCGTACTCTACCAGAACATATTCGTTATCACCAGGCTCGCTCCAACTGTGACTCTGTTGCTTCATTTCGATATTGAGCGGAATGTGCGGACGTCCATCCCAATCCATTCCGACGAAAGCCGGGTCGGTCAGAGTATCCGTGTATTCGGCGATCATGTCGAGGTCAGAGATCGCATCCGGGTGATAATACGGGCTGGCCGGATTCGTGGAACGCTTATCGATACCGCAGCTTGGGGCTTCGCACGGCCAGAGCTCGTTGAGAATTTGCCAGCCATCCACACCGACGGAGACCAGGGTGTCACTTCCGACAATCGCCCCTACCCAGAGGCCTCCCGTGTATAAATATCCGACTTCGGATCCAGCTGGGAATTCGAAGGATTTGGCAGGAAGACCGGTTTCGCAGTCATGCGCACTTCCCGCAGCACTTCCTACCTGGCCATAGTTGGTGACACAGAACAGCACATTTCCGACATTATGAACACATGCCATAGCATTGGGGGTAACCGTAAGGGATAAACTCTGCGGCGTGACATCGCGGCCGCTCTCTTCCGGCATAGCCGACAACAGGATCGCTGCACTGATCAATGTGATGGCAATGACCGCTACCGTCATCTCAGCAATTCGTCCTAACATGCTCCGCTCCTCCTCTGAAATTCGAGACATCGCATTCATCAAGAATGCAGTTAATCAAGTCAAACGAGTTGCAACATTTCGGGATGCTCTAACATCCGCCCTGCCGGTAAATCTAAGTTGTTGGATGTATGATCTGCTGCTTATAATGACGCAAGGAACTGGAATATGTCAACTCCTTTTCTGTGGTCTTTGATATCGTGTGCCATTCTTGTTGACTGAATCAATCGTTCGACTATCTTCATCGAAGCTAGAGCTGAGGTAGCAAATGAAGAAGTATGATGTCTATGGAATAGGGAATGCGCTGGTCGATTACCTCGCGCTTGTCGACGACGAATTTCTTGCAAAGAATGGGATTCAGAAAGGGCTGATGACTCTCGTCGATACGCCCGGAACTGAAAAGCGCCTTGTGGACATCCCATCCGGGTTCGAGCGGCAGAGCGGCGGCTCCGCTGCTAACACAGTCGTTGGCATTGCCAAGCTCGGGGGGAGGAGCTGTTTCACTGGGAAAGTTGCTCGCGATTCCAACGGGCAGTTCTACGGAGATGATCTCGCTTCTGCCGGAGTTGATTTCAGTTCGAATCCTAAAGAGGGCATAACCGGAACATGCGTCTCATTTGTAACCCCGGACGGTGAGCGGTCCATGCTCACACACCTCGGAGTATCAAGTGAACTGACGAACGCGGATATCAATGAAGATTTTGTTGCAAATTCGGCATACGTTTACATCGAAGGATATCAGTGGTCCGCCGAGCTCGCCAGGAATGCATCAATTCATGCAATGGAATTGGCAAAGAAGCATGGCACCAAGATAGCTTTCACGTACAGCGATCCTTTCATGGCAAAACAGTATCGGGACGATTTCAATCGTTTGACGACAGAATTCGTTGATTTGCTTTTCTGCAATTCGGACGAGGCAATGGCGATCACCAACGTGGATTCGATCGACAGAGCGATCCAGGTCCTCAAATCACAGACGGCGATGGTATGCGTGACTGTCGGATCCAGGGGGGCCATAGTCTCGGAAGATGGCATTATCACGGCAACACCGGCACTCGCAGTCAACAAGTTGATCGACACCACCGGCGCGGGGGATATGTATGCAGCCGGTGTTCTGCGTGGGCTGACCGCAGGTTTTGATCTGGTCGCGTCATCGATGATTGGATCGCGAATGGCATCCGCAATTGTCTCTCAAGTTGGTGCCAGACTGCCTTAAGAACTGCAGGAATCGTCTTTGAGGCCGAAGGAATTCAGCGGATAAGTCTCCAAGTGCTCTGGCTGCATTTCAACCAGATTAGCGACATAGCTCCATTGGTCAATAACACTGGACTCGGAGATGGTGACGAGGTCAAACTCGAAAGTAACTCACTCTCACAGCAGTCGATCGATGAACATATTCCGGCACTTATCACCAGAGGGGTGAATATCACATATTGATGATCTGGAAGTCTGAATTCATCATTTCGATAGGTCTGAGTCGCACGCCCGGACTGTCCACGCGGATTAGGCGGTGTACTTCTGGCTGACCGCCTCACTGAGGGCTGCAGCAAGCTGGAGTTTCTGATCGCGCGATTCGTGCTGAGAGCCATGTTCGATGATATCCAGGAGCTCCGGCCCGACTCTTTCGACTTCGTCGTTGACGACAATGAAGTCATACAACTGCGCTGACTCAAGCTGCTCGTGAGCCGCCTGAAGCCGTTGCTTGAAGTTCGCCTCCGGATGTCGGGTCTTTATACGGCGGACAAGCTCATCGATGCTGGGGGGAAGGATAAATATCGTAACGATATCAGAATAGAATCTTCTATAATTCTCTGTCCCCTTGGTGTCGAGTTCCATGATGACATCTGAGGATGCCCCGGAGAATATGTCTTTCGGAGAGCCATAGAAGAAATCTCCATACACTTGCTCCGCTTCGATTAGTTCACCATCACGGTACATGCGGTCGAATCCAGCCTTACTCACAAAGTGATAATCTCGACCATCGACTTCGCCCGGCCTCGGCTTACGGGTAGTGTATGTGATCACTCGTTTGATATCTGTGTGATCGGTAACGTATTTCAGCAGTGTGGCCTTGCCGCATCCGGAAGGACCAGACAATACTATCAGACGCTGCTGTTTTCTGTCATTGTCACTCAAATCACAATCCCTTCATGGTTCAGAGGCAAGTATATTGGTGAGGGCGGACCAAGTCAAGAAGTAAGAAAGTTTCACAAGTCACATTGCATCTCGTTCAAAAAACGATTAATATTCTCTCGGAGGGTTGTAATCCATTTGAGGGAGGCGCTGTGATAGCAGACTGCAGAAACGAGAACGACTTCGCGACTATGCTCAATAAGAGCAGGGATAGACTTCAATTGCTTCTGAAGCATTCTACACACTGTCCCACTTCACGTACAGCCATGGCTGAATTCCGGCGCCTGGCGACTACCAATGGTGACGCTGACTTGTCGGTCGTGCTGGTAATCGAAACGCGCCCGCTATCGACATGGATAGCTGAACGGATTGGCGTAGATCATCAATCACCGCAGGTGATTCTCCTGCGAGACGGGGAGGCGGTGTGGAATGCGTCGCACCACGAGATCGATCTCGACAGCATGAAGGTGGCGATCTCAGAAGCTTCTAAATAAAAGAAGATGCCGAATGTTCCACTCATAGTGCGCGCAAAACTGCCCACAGACTCCAATTGGATCGTCGATCTGCTGACCAACCGATGGGGATCGACGAAGATTGTCACGCGCAGTGTGCTCCACGATGCGGATCGGTTACCCGCTTTCGTGGCCGTCTCGGATGATGAACGAATCGGCCTTGCCACTTATCGGATCGAAGGTGATCAATGTGAGATGATCTCGCTGGATAGTATGCAGGAGTCGATCGGTGTCGGCTCGGCGCTGATCGAAGCTGTCAAAGATGTTGCCCACAATGCTGGATGCTCCAAGCTTTGGCTAATTACGACAAATGACAACGCGCATGCGATTCGGTTCTACCAGAGACGGGGATTCGCGCTCGTCGCTGTTCACGCAAACGCCATAGAAGAATCTCGCAAACTTAAGCCGAGCATACCGTTGTTTGGCGTCGGTGGTGCCCCGATCTGCGACGAAATAGAGTTTGAGATAAAGTTCTGAAGCTACTGTCCAACGCTCCCCTCCCACGCTCCCCTCACTTTAATCTTGACAATTATGGTCGTCTGGCTCTATACTAAACGTTTGATTCAACTTAGGGTATTGATACACAGGATTTTACAATGAGATGGACAAAGACTTATATACCGACTCTTAGAGAGGACCCGGCTGAAGCCGAGCTTGTCAGCCACAAACTGCTTGTCCGAGCCGGATACATACGCAAGCTATCTGCCGGTGTTTATTCATACTTGCCGCTCATGCAAAATGTGCTCACCAAGGTCAGCCAAATCTGCCGTGAGGAGATGAATCGGTACGGGGGGATCGAGATTCTGATGCCGGTTCTTCACCCGGCCGAAATCTGGCAGGAAAGTGGCAGATGGGAAACGATGGGCGCCGAGAAGATTCAGCTTAGACTCAAGGATCGCAACAATCATGATTTTTGCCTCGGCGGCACACACGAGGAAGTCGTCACGGACATCGTCAGGGGAGAGGTTCGCAGCTACAAACAGCTCCCGCTCCTGCTCTACCAGATACAGACAAAGTTTCGCGATGAAATTCGTCCCAGATTTGGTCTTCTGAGGGGAAAAGAATTTATCATGAAAGATGCCTACTCTTTCGATCGCGACGAAGCGGGCCGGAAGATCAGCTACAAGAAGATGGCCGATGCATATACTGCCTTCTTCAACCGTTGCGGACTCGAAACCGTGATGGTCGAATCGGACACCGGCGCTATGGGTGGCAGCGGGGCACATGAATTCATGGTCGTAGTCGAAACCGATAGCGGCGAAAATGTATTAGCTCTATGTGACAACTGCAATTATGCGGCCAATATTGAGAAGGCACCCGTTACCGACAATTCGCAGCCATCCAACGAGGAGGAGCGTGAGCTTCAGTTGGTCGACACCCCCAATGCCGGAACAGTCGAAGAAGTGACAGCATTTCTTAATGTTCCTCCCGAACGACTCGTGAAAACTATTCTCTATAAAGGCAATAATGGCCAAGTGATAGCGGCATTGATAAGAGGCGATCGAGCTGTCAATGAGGTGAAGCTGAGAAATGTCCTCAAAGGCGAGTATCTTGAAATTGCGGACGCCGAGACCGTCATGGCTGCTACTAATGCGCCGGTCGGCTACGCTGGCCCGGTTGGACTGAAAGGCGTCCAGATCATCGCCGATCATGAAGTGCGCAAGCTCAGGAATGTCGTCACAGGGGCCAATCAGTCCGAGAAGCACTATCTCAATACCAATGCCGGCCGCGATTTCCACATAGATATTGTGGCAGATATCCGAAACGCGGAAGAGGGAGAGCCATGTCAGGCGTGTGGCAAGGGGAAGCTGTACACACGCAAAGGTATCGAAGTGGGCAATATCTTCAATCTCGGCACCAAGTATTCATCGTCGATGAATGCTACTTACATGGATGAGAAGGGCAATGAACTTCCGATGATTATGGGTTCGTATGGAATCGGAATCACCCGCACCGCGCAATCGGCGATCGAGAAATTCTCGGATGATAAAGGGATGATCTGGCCTCGCGCCATCGCTCCATATGAGATGATTATCACACCTCTCAACTATGATGACCGCGAGCAGAAATCGGCAGCCGATGAGATCTACGAGAAGTGCCTGAAGGCGAGACTCAATGTGATCCTGGACGACAGGCTTGAGAGACCCGGCATAAAGCTAAACGACGCCGATCTGATCGGAATTCCGCTCAGAATGACCATTGGAAAGAAGTCTCTTAAGGCTGGGAAAGTCGAACTTAAGCCTCGCAAGCAGAAAGATCACGAGGAGGTAGACCTTTCCGCGGCGATCTGGAGGGCAGAGGAGATACTGAGCGAGCTCTGATATTTCACTTGCATGACACATCCCGAATCCGTATATTATTCGGTTACGGAGTGGGTGTGACCCACTCTTTTGAGTATAGATATGGGCGTCTCAGATATGAGCATATCAAAGGAAGACCTTGAGAGAATGATTGCGGAAGTCATAGAGAGTGAAGGCTTTGAACTTGTCGAGATGAAGCTCGCGCACCACGGTAAGCATCATGTGCTACGGATATTTGCCGACAGGGTCGGCGGTATAACTCTCGACCAGTGTGGCAGCCTTTCTCGGACTCTGGAACGCAAGCTCGATGAGGTCGATCCGTTTGATGCAGCCTATACGCTTGAGGTGTCGTCGCCGGGACTGGACCGCCCCCTGACAACCACAGCTGACTTCAGGCGAAAGGCGGGAAAAAACATGCGACTGCTGCTTGAAACACCGGTTAACGGCAATGATCATGCCGAGGGATGCCTCAAAGCGGTCGAACATGATAAACTGGTCCTCGAAACCGACCATGGTGTGGTCGAATTGACTATTGACCAGGTCAAGCATGGAAAAATCCTGTATTAAGGAGTGGCCTGATGAGCTATGATATTCTGGAGGCAATGACTCAGATCGCACGAGAAAAGAATCTCGATCTTCAATACGTTATCGAAACACTGGAGTCATCGCTTCTGTCGGCGGCTAAGAAGAAGTTCGCTAACGCTGACAATATCTTCGTCAAAGTCGACCCGTCGAGCGGCGAGATCAATATTCATGCACTCAAAACCGTTGTGAGCAATGTCACTGATCCCAACCTCGAAATTAGTCTCGAAGAGGCCACCGAAATTGACGACTCAGCCGAAGAAGGAGATGAGGTCGAGGTCTATATCGGCTTTGAAGAATTCGGAAGAAACGCCATCGCAACTGCCAAGCAACTCATGATCCAGAAGGTTCGCGAGGCGGAGCGTGAAATGGTCTTCGAGGAATACAGCAAGAAGATCGGCGAACTTGTCACCGGTTCTGTCCAACAGATCGATAAGGGTGACCTGATAATTAATCTTGGACGCGCGGAGGCAATACTTCCGTCCGACCAGCAAATTCCACGAGAGAAGTACCGCCAGGGCGACAGGGTTCGCGCGTTTATCGCTGATGTCAAGCGCAACCAGAGGGGACCTCAGGTTGTTCTCTCCAGAACGCATGACGGCCTTATTCGCAAGCTCTTCGAACTCGAAGTGCCGGAGATTTTCGAGCGAATCATCGAGATCAAAGAGATTGCACGTGAACCGGGTGAAAGAGCCAAAATCGCCGTCGCCTCTGCTGATGAGAGGATCGATCCGGTGGGCGCATGTGTCGGCATCAAAGGCGTCAGAGTCCAGAGCATTGTAAGAGAGCTTTCGAACGAGAGGATCGACATTATTCAGTACCACCCCGATCCCGTAATTTTCGTGACCCGCGCTCTCTCACCGGCGACAGTTGTGAAGATCGACACCTACCCTGAAGACGGCTCGATGACGGTCGTAGTCGAGGATGACAAGCTGTCACTTGCGATCGGTCGTCAGGGACAGAATGCAAGATTGGCGGCAAGACTCTCCGGGTGGAGGATCAACATACTCAGCGAATCCGAATACTCCGAGATCAAGCGCCGGGAAGTTGAATCGAAGGTGCCTATTTCAGCCCTGCCCGGAATAACCGATCATATGACGAATAAACTATTGGAAGAAGATATTCTCTACGTACAGGATCTTGCAGCCACATCAGTTGATGAATTGCTGGATATACCCGGCATCGGTCCGAAGAAGGCCGAAGCACTGATCGAGTTGGCAAGACAAACACTCGGGGATGTGCAAGCGAAGAAGGAACTCGAATTCGACGAGGATGTTGAAGAATGGGAAGAAGATGACGATGTCGACGATTCAGAGGACTTGAGCGCTATCGGCAAGGAAGCTGACGCTTCGGCGGATGAGTCGAGCGACAATGATGACGATGACGGCGATGATGAGTCATCAAAAGAGGATACCGAGTTGAATGACTCTGAAGACGAGACCGAGGAGAAGGATCAGCCTTCGACGTAATGCACAGGTGCTATTGAACTTATCTGACAGAGTCGCAGCAGACGGTCCTGGGAGGAAGAGATAATGGCTAAAAAAAGATTGTATCAAGTAGCTCGCGAATTTAACATCACGTCCGATGCAATTGTGAAGATGTGCCGTGATCTCGGTTTCCCGGTCAAGAACCACATGAGCACTGCCGACGACCCGATGATAGCAGCAATTGATAAGAAATTCAAAGATGAACGCGACTCGATCAAGCGCGATATCGAAATCAAGAAGCAAAAGGCTAAGTCGCGCGGGAAGGTCGAGATATCTCCAGCTCCTTTGCCAGAGCCGCCAAGCGTGAAGGATGAACCTGTGACCGAAGCCGAGCACTGGGATGAAGTCGCACCGAAGACTGGTTTGGAGCGGATTAAGCCGAAGGATGTTCGGGCGAGCAAGGGTGGACCCGTAGATCGGAAGAAGCGGCGGAAAAAGGATAAGAGGCGGCAGCGTCCAAGACGCAGGCCTGTTGACCAGAAAGCCGTAGCCGTCAGCGTCAGAAAGACGCTTGCCACTATGGATGGAAGCAAGCGCTCGAAGAAATATAAGAGGCGCACAAAGACAACCGGTGGTGGTGAAGAGACTGTAAACGTTCTGCAAGTG
This sequence comes from Candidatus Zixiibacteriota bacterium, assembly GCA_018820315.1. Taxonomy (NCBI): domain Bacteria; kingdom Pseudomonadati; phylum Candidatus Zixiibacteriota; species Candidatus Zixiibacteriota bacterium. The sequence goes on from JAHJOQ010000117.1 coordinate 36,337, forward strand.
AATGAATACATGTCAGTGGCAGAGTTGGCAGCCGAAATAGGCATCAAACCGACTGAACTGATCGCGAAGTGCATATCACTGGGCATGATGGCTACGATTAATCAAAGACTTGATCTCGACACGATCGAAATGTTGGCCCTTGAGTACGGCATGGAGGTTGAAGAGATCAAAGAAATCGGCATCGACGAACTCGACGATGAAGAAGAGCAGCAAGACGAATCGCCGACCGAGCATAGGCCTCCAGTGATCACAATCATGGGACATGTTGACCATGGGAAGACATCTCTACTCGATTTCATAAGACACTCCAACGTGGTAGCCGGCGAGTCAGGTGCTATCACGCAGCACATTGGTGCATACCAGGTAAAACTGCCCGGCGGAAATCTGACATTCCTGGATACTCCCGGACATGCCGCATTCACTGCGATGAGAGCGCGCGGAGCACAGGCGACAGATCTGGTTGTCCTTGTCGTGGCGGCCAACGACGCTGTCCAGCAACAGACTGTTGAGGCAATCGACCATGCTCGCGCGGCGGGTGTGCCGATTATTGTCGCCATCAACAAGATGGATCTTCCGGATGCCAATTCTGAGACAGTGAAACAGCAGCTTGCGCAGCTAAATCTGCTCCCGGAAGACTGGGGCGGCAAGACTATCACTGTCGAGATATCCGCCAAGACTGGCATGAATGTCGACAAGCTTCTTGAGATGATTCTGCTTCAGTCGGAAGTGATGGAGTTGACAGCAAGCCCGGAACTGCGTGCAACCGGTGTGGTTATTGAGGCAAGAGTGGAGAAGGGCAGAGGTATAGTCTGCAACGTGCTTGTTCAGAACGGAACGATGTATCTCGGCAGTCCTTCTGTTGTCGGAAATTACTACGCGAAGATCAGGACTATGGTGGACGATCGCGGTGTCCCGTTGACCGAGATAGGGCCTGGCACTCCGGCACAGATAACCGGGCTTTCCGGGATTCCCCAGGCCGGGGATCGTTTCTTCGTGGCTGAGGATGATGCGCAGGCAAGGAGTATTGCGAATCAGAGACAGAGAATCAAGCGCGAGCAGGATTTCCGCCACATCAAGCGCGTAGCTTTGACAAACATCTACGACCAGATTCGCGAGGGACAGGTGTCCGATCTGAATCTCGTCATCAAGGGCGACGTAGACGGCTCCGTTGAGGTTCTCAGCGACACTCTGGAAAAGTTATCGAATGAAGAGGTGCGCGTAGTCATAATTCACCGAGGCGTCGGTGCAATAAACGAGAACGACGTGCTTCTTGCAGCCGCTTCACAAGCCATCATAATAGGGTTCCATGTACGGCCGGATGTGCGTGCAAGAGAGATTGCCGCACGGGAGAAAGTCGATATCCGCCAGTACACTGTCATCTACGAGGTGGAATCGGATGTCCGGAACGCCCTTGAAGGATTGCTGGCTCCGGAGGAATCCGAAGAGATCAGGGGAACTGCCGAGATTCGGGATCTGTTCAGGATTCCCAAACAGGGCGTTGTGGCCGGTTGTTATATTACATCGGGGACTATATTGAGAACCGATCGAATGCGTGTGGTCAGGGATGGCGTCGAAATCTATGACGGCATGATCAACTCACTTCGCAGATTCAAAGATGATGTTCGGGAAGTTGCGAGCGGATTCGAGTGTGGAATTAAGGTTGAGAATTTCGATGACCTCAAGGTTGGCGATATTCTTGAGGCATATAAAGTGATTCAAACCGCACGCAAATTGCAGCAATGACTCTGGGTCTTCTTAGCATCGAGACATATCTCCCATCCGCTCATTCTCTTAAGGACAAGAGAAGCATCCTGCGGAAAGTAATAGACCGTATCAGGCATCGCCATAATGTATGTATAGCCGAAGTCGGCAACAATGATCTGTGGCAAAGGGCATCGTTGGCTGTCTGTATGGTGGCTAACGACTCAGAATTTGTTGATTCAGTTTTGTCAAAGATTTTGAGAGAAATTGAGAACAATCTCGATGGAGAAATCGTGGATTACACAATCGATCTGAGCAGATGAGAGAATTCAAAAGACAGGACAGATTAAGGCAACAAATAAAGACCGAGGTTGCCGACATCCTGATGCGCACAATCAAGAACACGCGTATCGGCTTCATCACAATTACTGATGTCGAACTGAGCAAAGACCTGAAATATGCGAAGGTATTCTACTCGACGCTCGGCACAGCGGTTCAAAAAGCTGACTCTGCTCGCGCGCTCGAACGGACAAAGATGGTGGTGCAATCCGAGCTTGGCAAGAGAATCAGAATCAGACAGACACCCCAGATATCATATCATGTAGACAAATCACTCGAATATGGTGACAAAATCGAATCCCTGCTCGAGCAAATAAATGAGAAAAAGGCCGAGGATGAACAAGAAGACAATTGACTCTGTGATTGAAGCACTGCGCAACTCCAAGAAGGTGCTGATCACAGCTCACATCGATCCGGATGGGGATTCGCTCGGCAGCCAACTGGCCATGAACGACTATCTGGAGTCTCTCGGGAAGGAAACCAGGATTTACGATGACGGTGCCATCCCGTCAAGGTATCTCTTCCTCGAAGGAATAGAGAAAGTGTTCACTGATCCGGCAGGCTATGACTTCGATCCGGATCTGGTTGTTGTCCTCGAGACGACTCAAATCGAGAGAACCGGCTATGTAGCCGGACTGATCAAGCCAGGCACGAAAATCATGAATATTGATCACCATCCCGGCAACACTCTGTACGGCGACATTCCTCTTATTGACGAACAAGCATCCTCGGTCGGTGAAATTGTCTACAAGATTCTGAAGCAAGCTGGATACACACTCAGCAAGGCGACTGCCGAGAAGATATTTACTGCAATATTGACCGATACGGGGCGTTTTCATTTCTCGTCGACGACTCCCGACTCGCTTCGAATCGCGGCTGAACTCCTCGAGGCAGGTGTCGAGCCGAGAGAAATAACCGACAATATCTATTTCTCAATGAATCAAAGACAGCTCCTGGTGATCGGAGGGCTAATCAGCACATCTGAGATGGCCGTTGACGGCAAGGTCTGTGCGCTCACTCTCACAAGGAAGATGCTGCATGAGCAGAATCTCGAGTTCTCGGATTTCGAAGGCGTGGTCGAATTTGCTATGCGCCTGCGAGATGTCTCAATCGGCGTATTGTTCAAAGACACTGCGGACGATCGAACGAAGATATCTCTCAGATCGCGGTCGACTGTCGATGTTTCGCAGTTGGCGAAGAGATTCGGCGGGGGAGGACATTTCAACGCCGCAGGTGCGACTATAAATGA
>JAHJOQ010000118.1 GCA_018820315.1 Candidatus Zixiibacteriota bacterium
GAAGGCGTCGGTTAAAGGCGCCTTGTTTGCGGTCCTGTCCTTCCCACTACTGCTTCCGGTGCTGCTTTCTGCTATGACTGCGACAGACATCGCGCTTCAGGGAGGCAATCCGGATGACATGTGGAATTACATCAAAATTCTGATAGCTTATCCAATAATCGTGATAACACTGTCGTACATCTTATTTGAATATGTCTGGAGTGAGTAGATGACTCTATTGAAAATCCTGCTATTTGTTTACATGGTAGTGACGATAGTGTTCAGCTTCGTAACGCCGCCGCCTATCGTCGGGCAGGATTGGGCTCCGGCGTCTCGCATTTTCTACTATCATGTTCCGTTTGCATTCGTGTCGTTCATCGCGTTTGCGCATGCCATGATTCAGAGCATTCTGTATTTAAAGAGAAAAGATCCCAATGCGGATAACAAGGCAGCCATGGCGGCAGGGCTTGGATTGATGTTCTGTTTTGCCGCGACTGTGACCGGCTCTATTTTCGCTAAGATCGCATGGGGTACATTCTGGAACTGGGACCCGAGGCAGACCTCGATTCTGATCCTGCTTGTGATTTACGGTGCGTATTTCGCTCTGCGGCAGTCGATTGCACAGCCCGAAAGGCGAGCCTCGTTCTCAGCGGTATATTCGATACTTGCCTTCGTCACCGTGCCGTTTTTTGGATTTATCGTTCCACGAGTATATCAATCGCTGCATCCTGAAGATACACTTGTGGCGAAAGGGCAGCTCAATATCGGCGGGTATGTAGCATTCATTTTTCTCTCATCTCTGTTCTGCTTCCTCTGTACGTATTTCTGGCTCCACAGTATCGGGAACAGAATTCAGAAACTGGAACAAAAGCAATTGGAGGATAGTTATGACTTCGAGCGGGCTTAACTTAGCGGTGATGGCCGTCACGCTGATCGGATGGGTCGGCATTTTTGTTGTGGTGTTTGCGCTTGATAGACGTGTCAAGAAACTGGAGGAGCGGTGAAGAGAAAGTGGATCGCCGGTGCAGTGATAATCGTTGTGGCCGCTATATGGGTATTCTCGTCTTTCAATGATTCATTGACGGCATACGTATCGTTCGATGAAGCGAAGGCGCGAGATAAACGTGTTCAGGTCATCGGCACCATAGTGAAGAAAGATGTCAATTACGATAGCGATAGCCTTCGGCTTGTTTTTCGCATGCTTGATGATGAGGGGGATGATCTGACCGTCGTATATGCAGGCACTATGCCGGGAAATTTCGATCAGGCGACGAAAGTCGTTTGCAGGGGGAAATATGTGGACGGAAGATTCGAGGCTGACGAACTTCTGCTGAAATGTCCCTCCAAATATCAGGGAGAATCATAGATATGTTCTTTGGCAATCTGCTTCTTTCTATGGCGTTTGCATCTTGTATGGTTGCATTGGCCGGCTATATTCTGGCTGCCGCCGGCAATAGGTCTTTTGTCTCTCTTGGTAATCGAGCTTACGCTACGTTTGCAATCAGCACTATCGCACTGACGACACTTTTTCTATATCAGATTTTGACGCACAACTTTCAACTGGAGTATGTGCATGCTTACAGTTCAACCGATTTATCATTCTTCCTGTTATTGTCGACTCTCTGGGCCGGTCAGGTCGGGACATTCGTCCTCTGGCTTCTGCTTACGGCGCTCGTAGGGCTTCTTATATACAGGCGCGACGACCCGTTGAGCTCAACAGTGATGATCTATTATCTGTTCGGGGCGCTCTTCCTGTTCGTTCTGTTGTCAGCGAGTTCTCCATTCAAGTTGCTCGCGACGGTGCCGGTTGAGGGAAGAGGTTTGAATCCGCTCTTGCAGAATTTCTGGATGATTATTCATCCGCCGATTGTATTTGTAGGGTATACGCTATTAGCGGTACCGTTCGCCTATGCAATGGCAGCTCTCACCAAAAACGACTACAGCAATTGGAATAAGAACGTCTTTCCGTGGGCGCTTATTTCGTCCGCAATACTCGGTCTCGGGATATTCCTTGGAGGCTATTGGGCTTATGAAACACTCGGCTGGGGCGGTTACTGGGGATGGGACCCGGTAGAGAATTCGTCTCTCATTCCATGGTTGACCAACACCGCACTTGTGCATGGACTGCTTGTCGAAAGGCGATACGGTCAATTGCGCAAATCGAACTTGCTCCTTGCTGCGTTGGGATTTCTGCTTGTGATGTATGGGACATTTCTTACTCGAAGCGGTGTGCTCGCCGACTTTTCGGTACATTCATTCACCGACCTTGGGCTGAATATTTACCTTGTACTATTCCAGCTCACGTTTCTGGCCGCCATTGCGGTGCTGTTCGTAATGCGTTTCCGCAGCATCAAGCCGGAGAAAAAGACAGATGATCCATGGTCGGCCGATTTCATGCTCGCTATCGGAGTGATTGTCACTTCGGTGTTCGCAATACTGATCCTTGTGGGAACTTCCGCGCCACTTCTGACGAGGTTGCCGTTTTTCTCGGAGCCTGCTAATGTCAGCATGGATTATTACTATAGTATGGCATTGCCATTCGGGGTGCTTCTCGCGCTGCTCGCTGGTCTTGCGCCGTTTCTGAAGGCGAAAGATATATCTGTTGCCAATGTTCTGAGGAGATCGTCGGTATCGCTGATTATCGCTGCAGTAGGCGTTGTCGTCGGTATCATGGTCGGTGTGACATTGGTCAAGCACTTGCTGCTGATCTTCTTCGCGGTGTTCGCTCTGGCTGCCAATGCATATTTCCTGATCATGTATCCCGCTAAAGTCGGCAAGAAGATGGGCGGCCATCTGACGCACATTGGGTTCGGAGTTCTGCTGATCGGTTTTATCGGATCGAATGCATTCGCTACGGGCGAGAAGGTTGTTCTTGCTGTCGGTGAGCCCAAAGAGGTAATGGGGTACACGGTAACGTATACCGGAATGCAGGGAGACATCGCTGAATTCGACAATGCGGTGTATCTGGATATTGAACATGGTGGTGACTCGTTCAATGCCGATCCGAAGTTGTTCTTCGACTCCTACAACCGTGGAATCATGAGAAAGCCTTTTGTCAGGCAGCATCTTCTCTATGATCTGTATATCGCTCCGGAGCAGCTCGAGAAGAGCGAGCCGGGGGAAACTTATGTTGTGGAGAAGGGTGAAACTGTCGAAGCAGGTGACTGGAAACTAACCTTCCAAAAATATGAAATGGGCTCACACGGTGAGCCTGGCTCGATGCAGGTCGGTGCAGTGGTCACCGGAGTTAACGGTCAGGATTCCGTGACGCTGATTCCAGTGCTCGCAATATCATCCGATGGTGCGCGATCCAGCGAGCCGCAGCCTATGGGCGAAACAGGTCTCGTCATGACGCTGGAGCAGGTCAATCCCGACCAGAAGACAGTGGGACTCAGGATAGCCGCTATCGGCGAGACCGGCAAAGACAGACTGGTTGTCGAAATCTCAAGGAAGCCTCTCGTACTTCTTGTCTGGCTTGGATCGGTAGTGATAGTGATCGGTACATTGATAGCAACCTACAACAGATATCGTCTATCAGTGCTTCGATAGACATCCGAATCTGTCTTTCCCATGAATCGGCTTGCAGTAATTGAGTAGCCTTGTGCGTCCATTATCCGCCATATTGCGTCATATTTTGAACTTGTACCATTCTAGTGTAAGTTTTCATTGCATTGAATTCAACTGAGCTTATATTCAACACTTGATCACTGTCTTCTGGAAAGGGATTTTCCGTGCAATATTTCCTCGGGCTCGACATCGGATCAGTTGCGCTCAAAGCAGTCGTAATCAATCGCTCTGGCAGCGTGCTTCATACATACTATAAGCGAGTCGCCGGCCAGCCTCTCGCGCTTCTTAGATCCGTACTCGATGAAATCCTCGGGATGTACGATGCGAGCGATTTCGCGGGCGTCTGTTCCACCGGTTCAGGTGGAAGACTCGCCCAGGACAGGATCGGTGGCGATTTCCTCAATGAGGTTCTTTCGAGTCTGGCAGCGAATCACCGCCTGTTGCCGAATATCTGTACAATCATCGAGATGGGTGGCGAGGACTCGAAACTAATCAGCGTGCAGCAGGACGAATCGTCTGGCAAGCTGCTGCTGGATGATCTTGCGATGAACTCTCTCTGCGCGGCAGGGACGGGATCATTCCTCGATCAGCAGGCTTCACGTCTCGGTCTTTCAATCGAAGGTGAGTTCGGCGAGCTGGCCGTCAAGTCTGAACATCCGCCCAGAATTGCCGGGCGATGCTCGGTTTTTGCGAAGTCGGACATGATCCACTTGCAGCAGACCGCCACGCCGGATTATGATATCGTGGCGGGACTCTGTTACGCTGTCGCGAGAAACTTCAAGTCTGCTATCGCGACCGGCAAGAAGTTTGTCAAGCCGATCAGTTTTCAGGGTGGAGTAGCGGCGAATGTCGGCATGATCAAGGCCTTTGAGGACATCCTCGACCTCAAGCCGGGTGAGTTGATCGTTCCTGAGATGCACAAGCACATGCCTGCGCTCGGCGCTGCATTGTATGCGGCGACAGTCGAAAATCCCGCTCTGTTTGATTTGCGCTCTGGTTTCTCGCTGATAACTGATATGGGAAAGACTGGCGGAGCCGAACCGCTAACTTACATATTTCCCGACAGCAAGTGTTACGATATCACATCATCCGCATCGGTGCTATCTGCTGATACAACCGAGGGATGTCTCGGAATAGATATTGGGTCACTGTCGACGAATGTCGTAGTGATCGACAAAGACAATAATGTCCTCGCGAGGCGCTATCTGATGACTGCGGGCAGGCCGCTGGAAGCCGTCAGGAAAGGTCTCAAAGAGGTCGGCGATGAACTGGCGGGACGAGTTAGAATTGCGGCGTGCGGCACGACCGGATCGGGGCGATACCTCGTCGGTGATTTTGTCGGCGCAGACATTGTCCGAAATGAGATCACTGCCCAGGCAACGGCTGCAATTGCGATCGACCCGAAAGTCGACACAATCTTCGAAATCGGCGGTCAGGACTCTAAGTTCGTCTCGATCGATAACGGTGTCGTAATAGATTTTGAAATGAACAAAGCCTGCGCCGCAGGTACGGGATCATTTCTGCAGGAGCAGGCTGAAAAGCTGGATATTCGAATAGAGACGGAATTTGGTGAAAGGGCACTTAATGCATCGTGCCCGGTCGGTTGTGGCGAGAGATGCACGGTCTTCATGGAATCCGACCTCGTTGCCCATCAGCAGTCGGGTGCGGATAAAGATGACCTGATTGCAGGGCTTGCGTACTCAATTGTGAACAACTACCTCACAAAGGTTGTGCAGGAGCGTCGCATAGGAAAACATATCTTCTTCCAGGGTGGAGTGGCGTGGAATAAAGCCGTTGTCGCCGCATTCGAGAATGTCACAGGCCAATCGGTCACTGTGCCGCCTCATCACGATGTCACCGGCGCAATCGGAGCGGCAATGCTTGCCCGAGAAGAAATCACGACTCCGGAGAGCAGGTTTAAAGGTTTCGACCTTACGAATAAAACCTACCGTCTGGAGAGTTTTGTCTGCGAAGACTGTTCGAATATGTGCGAAATCAGACGAGTGGTGATGGAGGGCGAAGAACCGCTTTACTATGGCTCACGCTGCGAGAAATATGATGTTGATCAGTCAAGTAGAGAGGCTGAAGGTCCTGATCTTTACAAGCTCCGCGAGAAATACTTGTATGCTGCATTCAAGCGGCCGGTAGTTGAGGGACGGCGGAGTGTCACAATAGGCCTGCCACGTGTACTAATATTTCATGAACTCTATCCGTTCTGGTCGGGGTTCTTCCGATCTTTGGGTTACAAGACGATCCTCTCTGCACCGACGAATCAGAGAATTCTGGACGATGGACTGCAGCATTTTTCGTCTGAGACGTGTTTCCCCATCAAGGTAACTTTCGGACACATCATGGACCTCGTGAAGAAGGAAGTCGACTATATCTTTCTGCCGAGTATAATCAGCGTCCATGACGAAGGCTCCCCGCACATACAGAGTTATCTTTGTCCATATATTCAGGCAATACCGTACAATGTAAGAGCGAATGTTGATCTGTCGCACACCAATGTCAAACTGGTCTCGTTCGCCGTCAGCTTGCGCATGGATATGAGTTATCTGCTGGAAAACCTGCGTGAACTGATGCAAATGTTTGGTCTGACTTACACGGAATATGAGGCTGCCGTTCAGGCGGCATTTAAATCGCAGACAGGATTTTACGGCAAGTGTCGGGATGCCGGAGACGAGTTCCTCGATTCGCTCGATCCGGATGAGAAGGCGGTTTGCGTAATCTCCCGCCCGTACAACGGATGCGATAACAAGCTCTCGCTCGAAATTCCGAAGAAGATCAGGGGGCTTGGCGTGAAGGTTGTCCCGATGGATTTCCTTCCGCTGGAGAAGTATCTGCCGAACATCAACAACAGCAATATGTACTGGCGCTTCGGTCAGAAAATTCTCGCAGCAGCCGATTTCATCAGGCAGCATCCGAATCTATATGCCGTCTACATCACGAATTTCGGTTGCGGTCCCGATTCGTTCATCACGCATTTCTTCGCCAAGCAGATGGAAGGAAAGCCGTTCCTGCAGGTCGAAATCGATGAACATTCCGCTGATGCGGGAATTATAACGCGGCTCGAAGCATTTCTCGATAGCCTGAAAGCTTATCGAGCCAAGCCCATTCGCGAGAAAGTGGTTCCGCCATCGAACGGCAACGGGTACGACAGGAAGGTCTACATTCCGTACATGTCCGATCATGCCGTTGCATTAGCCGCAGCGATGGAGGCGTGCGGAACGGAGGCTGAACCTCTGCCTCAGCCCACCAGCGAGAGTCTCAACTGGGGAAAGAAGTTCACAAGCGGCAAAGAGTGCTTCCCCTGCCAGGTCACGATGGGTGATATGATCCGGAAAATCAAGGAGCCGGGGTTCGATCAGGATCGGGCGGCATTCTTTATGCCATCCGCCGGTGGACCTTGCAGATTCGGACAATACCATTTGCTTCAGAGAAGTGTCCTCGACAAGCTCGGCTATAATGAAGTTCCGATATATTCTCCCGACTCGGAGAATTCATACAATGACTTCCCGTTTCTTGAGAAGAGGTTCAGGCGTGTGGCCTGGGCTGGTGTTGTCGCTACTGATCTGCTGTTCAAGCTGTACAGGAAGTACAGACCGTATGTCACGAATAATCCCGAGTGCGACAAACTGTACAAAGACTACCTGAATCGCCTCGCCGGGGCGATTCGGCGTGACGAAAACCTGCAACAAGTCCTTTTCTCGGCTCTATCAGATTTCAAGAGGCTCTCCCACAACGGTACTGAGCGGAAACCTGTTATTGCAGTTGTTGGTGAAATCTTCCTGCGCCTAAACAGCTTCTCCAACAACTCCCTGATAGAACGTCTGGAAGAACTCGGCGCTGAAGTCTGGCTGGCGCCCATGTCAGAGTGGATATTCTACACGAATTTCACGTACAAACTCCAGTCGAGAAAGGACAGGGATTTCAAGAGCTTTGTCGGCGGCTATCTGAAGGACAAGATCCAGAAGAATGATGAGAAACGGCTCGCTGATGTCTTGCTTCCGCATGTCCCGATCGCACACGAGGCTTCGGTCGAAGATGTAATAAAATTAGCCCAGCCGTTCATCGATGTCTCGCTTTCCGGAGAGGCAATCCTGTCCGTAGGGAAAGCGATAGATTACTTCAATCGTGGTGCCAGCGGAGTAATAAACACTCTGCCGTTCAACTGCATGCCCGGCACTATTGTAACATCGATTTCGAAGAAGGTGCAGTCACACTGTGGCGGGCTTCCGTGGCTCAACCTCGCATACGAAGGGCTGGAAGATAAGAATGAAGAAATCCGCCTCGAAGCTTTCCTGCTTCAGGTGCGTCAGTTCGATGAGAATCGACGCTCCGGAGTTTCTTCTCACCAATAAAATTGTTGATTTCTATCTCGGCCAGTCTATATTCAGTCTGACAATCTACTCACAGGTGGTCTTGATGAATTCCGATTTTCGCGCGATATCCGATCAAATTCTTGAAAACTGGTGGAAGACAAACCCGACTCAGGCAACCGGCAACGGGATGCATGAGTATGATAATGAATTAGAAACACTGGATCCCGACAGCAGGATCGAAGTTCTGGGAGGATACGAGCGTTTCAGATCGAAACTATCGGAATTCGATAATTTACAGGATCAACTCAGTAGCGGCGAATTGCTCGATCTGGCAATCCTCAAGAGCACTCTTGATTTCGAGATCGGAATGGAGAAGGAGTACCGCCGCGTGGAGCGCGACGCAACGGTCTATCCCGATATCTGCCTTTGGTCCACATTCTTGCTGCTGGCACGCGAATCCCTGCCGTGCGAACAGCGAATGGAGTCGCTTGCGGCGAGGCTTCGCCAAATACCGAGGCTGCTCAATGAGGGCAAGGCAAACCTGCTGGCCAGCTCGAACATTCCTGCTGCCTGGACGAGAATCGGCATGGAGGTGACACAGTCGGGGATGGGCTTCTTCTCAGCGGTGATGCCGCTGCATGCGAGTCGAGTCCCGGCTTTGACGAATGACATCACCGATGCAAGCCGAAATGCAGTTGCTGCTTTGGAGAGCTACAGTCGATTCCTTAGGGATGAGATTATGCCGGCGAGCGACGGCGAATACCGTCTCGGTGAAGAGATGTTCAACTTCCTCCTCAAACATGGTTATCTGTTGCCGTATGATTGCGATGAGCTGGTATCAATTGGAGAGGAGTGCATTGAGTCCACAAAGGCCGCTCTCCATGCGTCGGCCAACGAAATTGACCGAAACACAACCTGGGCCGACCTTGTTACCGAGATCAAGAGAGAGACTCCGACTGCTGAATGCCTTCTAGGTTACTACGGCAGGGAGATTCAGCGAGTTAAACGGTATCTGATGGAGAAAGATATAGTCACGATTCCCGATGGCGAGTCGCTGACTGTCGAGGAGACGCCGCTTTTTGAAAGAAACAGGCTCCCATACGCAGCATATGTTGTCCCTGCGCCGTTCGAGGAGATGCAGGAAGGGATGTTTCTCGTGACGCCGATAGACCCCGGTCTTCCTCCGGAGGTGCGGCAGGAGCAACTCTCAGGACATTCTAAAGCATCGGTGCTCCTTAAAGCTATTCACGAAGGGTATCCGGGGCATCATTTGCAGTTCCTCCATTCGAACCGGGTCGATTCGAGAGTTCGCAAGGTGTTTCGCTCAAACCTGTTCGCTGAGGGCTGGGCGCTCTATTGTGAGGAGATGATGTTCGAGCAGGGATTCTATGATTTGAAATCGCGCCTTTTTCAGTTGAAGGACCAACTTTGGCGGGCGTGCCGTGTCGTGATCGATGTCGAGCTGCACCGCGGTAACATGAGCTTCCAGGATGCTGTACGAATGCTCGTCGATGTTGCTGGGCTCGAGCAGGTAAGTGCTGTTGCAGAGGTGAAGAGATATACACAAAGCCCCACTCAGCCGATGAGTTATATGATAGGAAAGCTGGGAATCCTGGATTTGCGGGATAAATGTCGCTGCGCCGAAGGAAACGGCTTTGATTTGAAGAGTTTTCACGATACGATTCTATCCTACGGGACAATTCCTATAGGGCTAATCGAGGATCAGATATTAAACTAGTTCAAAGATAGTGGGAGGCAACATGTCATTAGCAGTCACAGACACCAGTTTTGAGGAAGAGGTATTGAAGTCCGATGTTCCGGTTCTGGTAGATTTTTGGGCCGAATGGTGTGGACCGTGCAAAATGGTTGCACCGATAGTCGATGAGATCGGACAGGAATATGCCGGCAGGGTGAAAGTTGCGAAGATCGACGTCGATTCAAACAGCAAGATCGCTACTCAGTACGGTATCATGAGCATCCCGTCGTTGCTCTTTTTCAAAGACGGCAAAGTGGTTGATCAGGTGGTCGGAGTGATTCCGAAGAAGGCGTTCGTGGAGAGATTGAACAAGATTCTGGGATAGAGTATGTCATTGACAAATCCATCGGATGGAGAAATCAGGCGAATTCTGCAGGATTCTAGGACGATCGCGGTTGTTGGTCTTTCGGGCAAGGAGGACCGGCCTTCTAATCAGGTAGCGTCTTATCTGAAACGTCACGGATACAGGATCATACCGGTTAATCCCGTTGAGAGGGAGATTCTCGGAGAGGTGGCTTACCCGAGCCTCAAGGATGTGCCGGAGAAGATCGATATCGTGGATGTCTTCCGAAAGAGCGATTCCGTGCCGGATATAGCGAAACAGGCCATAGATATTTCCGCGGGCGTGCTGTGGCTTCAAGAGGGTATAACCCATGAGGAGTCGGCAAGAGTCGCCCGGGAGGCGGGCCTGACGGTGTTGCAGGATGTCTGCATCAAGAAGCTTCACGCGAAGCTGTTCTAGGTCCGATTGCTGAACGATTTCGCCTGGTCTGACAGCGAAATTTGCGTATAATTAAGCAAGTTGCTTCACAACTGCATACTATTCGCCGATATAGGATAAGATGAGATATAATCAGATGCCAAATCAATACAGAGTGGGATTTGACTCCCGACTGCCGCTCGGTATCAAGTGGCTTCTCATAATCAATGCCGCAGTCTTCCTGCTCGAGCTGTTTGACCGATCCCAATTGCTCATCACATATTTCGGCTTGACTCCAGTCGATGTGCTAACCGGCCCGCTGGTCTATCAGGTTGTCACGTACATGTTCCTGCATAGTCCCGGGAGCTTCATGCATATATTCTTCAATATGTTGATGCTCTGGATGTTCGGCGCGGAGATAGAACGGATGTGGGGTACTCGGAAGTTTCTCCGATTCTATCTTATCACAGGCACGGTAGCCGGGATATTCACTGTTCTCCTGACCCCGAATTCGTCAACCCCCGTGATCGGTGCATCAGGGGCCGTACTCGGTGTACTGGTTGCATTTGCGGTGCTCTGGCCCGACAGGAGGGTCTATCTCTATTTCCTTCTTCCTGTGCGAGTGAAGTACCTCATGATGTTCATTGTTGGCATGGACCTCGTGCTGGCATTTTCCAGATCAGGAGACAATGTTGCGCACTGGACTCATCTCGGAGGTGCGATTTTCGGCCTGCTGTACATGAAACGCGGGGGAATCCCCAATTTCGTGCGAAAGAAGATGCTCGGGATTAGGTCTAACAGGCAGGACAAGAAGGAAGAAAAAAAACAAGCGAACTCTGATAAACTTATGGATGATGTCGATAGAATACTTGACAAAATCAATGAAGTAGGTATCAATAACCTAACGGACAAAGAACGCAAGACCCTTGAACGTGCATCGTCCCAGCTTTCCAAGAAGAGAAGGTAGATGGCAAAGAAGATTCTGATAGCCGATCAATCCGACACAGTGCGAAGTGTCGCTGAGAATCTGTTTCGACAAAGAGGGTTCGAGGTCGTATCTGCTTCGGACGGCATGGAGGCGCTCGATTTGTTGAGAACCGCTGAAGTCGACCTCGCATTCCTCAATTCAGGATTGCCTGAGATGGACGGGTATACGGTCTCAAAGCAGATCAAGAGTGATAGCAACACTTCAGACATAAAAACTGTCCTTCTTCTCTCAACATCAGAGATAGTCAACCAGCGCAAATTCCTCTCCTCGCTTGCCGATGAGACTCTGAATAAACCATTTTCTCCAAAAGATCTTTTGGAGATAACGTCGCGTGTACTTGATATGGAGCTCGACACGGGCGGTGAGAATGATCTTGAGTCCGATGGAGTGTACCATCTCGACGAGGATGTGGAAGAGCTTGATCTGGCGCAGGATACCGATGTTGAGATGGATTTCAGTACCATCTTTGCAGATGACAATAAGACCGATGCCGATTCACAAATGGATGACATAGTCCTGTCCGATGCTGCAACTGATGATTCTCCCGGCAAAAAGCCTGTGGAATCGCTTGATGATGAACAACCCGGTTCTGAAAGAAGAAAGAATGTGAAAGAGTCGGCAGGGGCCGGCAGAGCTGAAGAGTCGATCCATTTGTCGGAGGATCAATACGGAATGCAGACTCCAAACGAAGAATCAGAGGTGGATGGTCCGCATGACTATGGATGGTTTGTTCGTGAGATGAAACGGGATATGAAATCAGCGAAGTCAGACGGGACGAAGGGCAAGTCATCGTCTGCTGCTTCCGCTGTCAAGACGATCCCGACTCAAAGTCAGTCTAAGGCAGCCTCAGCAGAAGTGAATTTCAACGCCGAGGAGATTGGATCGTCAAAGATCAATTTCAGAGCTTTGCGGGCTAGCACAGAAGGCAGTTCGATGCCCGTTGTTGAAAATGATGAGACTGAGATTCCTGATACTGACGCAGCGAAGCTCTCTCTGGCTGAGAAACTCCTGGTCAGAGAAGTTGCCGACCGGCTTGCAAAAGAGATACTTAACCGCTTCTCTCACTCTGATCTCCGACAGATACTTACAGATGTTCTTGCCAGCCTGAAAAAAATGTGATCCTCTGGATATTTCCGTCATAAATTGTTATATTCTCGTGTTGGTGGGATGATGTGTTGTTCCCGATAATGCACCTTCTGCGTTATTCCTGTGGAGCACACTCGGCCTATCGATGTGATTGAACTCGAACATGCGGCGGGATTCGTGTAGCGATTTACGCCGCGGGTTTTGCCAATATTCTGTGATTGAGAGCGGGGAAACTAGACCATGATCAAAATGTCAAACAACAGAGCGGGACTATTCACTGCAGCAATACTGCTTTCGCTGGCGGTACTAATTGTGACAACATCGCTGCATGCCCAGATGGATCTCTTCGGTACAGAGAGTGAGGCTGAGGAACAGGTCGTCGAAGTCTCTTCAGCGTTATCTGTAACAGCGGCAACGGCAGGCAAGACTTACCAGTGTGCGGCGATCATAGACATCGTTCCTGAGTGGCACATTAATTCGCCGTATGTTACCCAGGATTTCCTGATCCCCGCTGAGCTGTTGCCTGATACAATCCCCGGTCTGACCCCGATGGGCATAAGATATCCGGCAGGGTTTGAGGCTAATCTTCTTGGCGAGGTCATGTCCGTATATGGTGGACGGACCGTGATCCCCTTTAGCGTCACGATTGGCGCTGATGTTGCCGACGGTGACTATACGCTGCCATTACGATTCGTATTTCAGCCCTGCAATGACAAAGCCTGCCTTCCACCCGACACAGCGGATATACCTCTATTGATAACAGTCGGTCAGGAGGGTGAACCGGCGAATGCAGCGATTTTCGGAGCTATCATCGAAACGACTGAATCCACAGAGCCTCCGATCGAACAGGAAGAATCACAAAGTGAGATCCAGAGACTTATCGACAAACACGGATTCTGGGGCTATTTCATTGCGCTCGGCCTCGCATTCGTCACCGGGTTGCTTCTATCATTTTCGCCCTGCACATATCCGATGATTCCGATCACAGTAAGTATTTTTGCGGGACAAGAGAGGACTGTCGGTCGTGGGTTCATCCTGTCGCTCTTTTATGTCGGCTCGATGGCATTCGTGTACGGCATAATGGGGCTGATTGTCTCCCTGGTGGGTGGCGTGTTCGGAGCCTGGCTGGCAAGCACACCGGTCGTAATCGGAATAGCGGTCGTGTTCGTCATATTTTCGTTATCGATGTTCGGCCTGTACGAACTGCAGGTTCCACTTTGGCTGCGAACGAAACTCGGTAAGCCAAAGTCTGGTGGTGGAGTTGTCAGTTCGATGATTTTTGGAGTAGTCGCAGCCCTTGTAGTATCTCCCTGCGTCGGACCTTTCGTAGCAGGCATCCTCCTCTATATAGCGACTGCCGGATCGCCATTACTCGGTTTCGTTGTCTTATTCGTTTTCGCCCTCGGGCTCGGGACGCTTTTTATGATAATTGGCACATTCTCTTCCGCAATCAGCGCGCTACCCGGTGCCGGTGGATGGATGGAGTCGGTCAAGAAGTTTTTCGGCTTCGTGCTGCTCCTTATGGCAGTCTATTTCCTGCGAGCTGTGATTCCGATGGAGATCACGGCAATACTGTCGGGGCTGTTGCTGATATCATTCGGCGTGTTCGGCGGTGGCTTCGATCGACTTGTATCGGAATCGGGGTACTTCGACAGGTTGAAGAAACTCCTCGGAGTGCTGGCGTTTCTTCTTGGCGCGTATCTGTTGCTTGGCAGCATTATCATGCAGGGCTTTATCCTTCCGCCGCTGTCCGTGGGTCTATCCGAAGGTGGATCGAGCATCGCACCGCACTCGGAGCTGATTGAATGGGAGACTAATCTTGAACGGGGACTGGCTCGTGCGGCCGGCGAAAACAAACCGGTGCTGATTGATACGTGGGCGACCTGGTGTATCAATTGTCGCGCACTGGACAGGAAGACTTTCGGGAATGCCGCTGTTGCGCAGGAGGCAAAAAGATTCGTGCCTGTCAAAGTGCAGTTGGAGAACTCGAACTCCGAAATATCCAAAGACTTCATGACTCGATTCGGTCTGAAGCACTTCTCACTCCCAACGACACTGTTGCTGAGCCCTGATGGAAGTGTGCGGCGCATAATGCAGGGTGTTGTGGAACCGGATGATATGATTGCGGAGATGCGCAAAGTCCACTGAGTACAGCGCACCCCGACAGTAACAATGTAGCTCTTACAAAGAAGACATTCCGGTCAGTGCTGCGAATGCCTTCTTGCGCAGCTTCGATGTGATTACCTGCTCTCTACTCAATTCATGCACCTATTTGTCCGCGCATGCAACTACGACAAGTTTTTTTGAACGTCATCGCCGAAAGAGGTTGAATTATCTAATTCTGCTTTATATATTGGCGATTGATGATAATTAAGGGCAACATGAAATGACAAGTAAGAAAAAAAGTAAAGCACTCATAGTGTTTCTCGAAGATCAGAATCGCGACAAAGTGCAGAGTCAGCTTGCGGGCAGTTTGTCTGACGAACAGAAGCTGCAACTCTATCGTGCATTCCTTGAAGATACTATTTGCAATTGCCTCGATCTCGTAGACGTTGATATCAGAATCAACCATCCATCAGGTGCCACCGGAAAGATCGTGAATGAGATTGTGGAGAGTTTGAAGACGACCCTCACCGGAAAGGCCCTTAAGCTGCTCAAGTCGCCGCATGTCCGGTTGACCGAGACAGTCGGAGATACGGTGGGAGATCGCATGTCCAGTGCATTCAAGAGCGTCTTTGAAGAGGGTTTCGGACAAGTCGTGCTTATCGGTTGTGTCACGCCGACACTTCCTCCAAGCACGATCATGAATGCCTTCAGACGCATCTCGAATTATGATCTGGTCATCGGACCGACTCTCGAAGGCAGCTATTACCTTCTTGCGATGCGCAGGCACATTCCGATTCTGTTCGAGAAAATCAATTGGTCGGATGACAAGACTGTCTACTCTCAGTTGGCGAGTCTGTGCAAAGACGGTTGCGGTGACTGGGACGAGATGGATCTGTGGTACGACCTCAGGCAACCCGAGGATCTGGAATTTCTCGTCAGAGATATCAACCACTTCCGTCTTGTGGGCGACGAGAAATCTGCCGCGCGCACTGAGAAGGTGCTCGAGGAAATACTCAAAGATATTCCAAACTGATCTGAGTACAGACAGGGAATGACACTATGATCTGGAAACTTGAGCGAATGCTCTGGCAGCAGGTTCGTGAACTTGTGCCGGAGAAAATCGATACCGCATTATTGCCTGTTGGGACTATCGAGGCGCACGGTGCGGCGTGTCTCGGAACCGATGGTTTCATTCCGTATGATATCGGTGAGCATGTCGGTGAGAAACTTGATGTCATTCTCGCACCGCCCGTCTGGTATGGCGTCACCAAGAGTCTGCTTGGTTATCCCGGATCATTGACTGTCACCAATGAACACTTGCAGGATTATATCTACGATCTCATGAAGTCGTTCAAGTATCACAAATTCAAACGCATCATAATCCTCAATGGTCACGGTGGCAACAACTCTGCATTGAAGGAAGTAGCGGGCAAGGCCTACCACAATCTCGGCATGTGCATCGCAGTCATTCACTGGTGGATGCTTTGCGGTGATGTCACCAAAGAAGTCTACGGCGGCGAGGGAGGCCATGCAGGGTGCGATGAGACCGGCTATGTCATGTCGATCGATCCGTCGCTTGCAGACAAGAGCTACTATTCCGAAGACCTCGTGTACGAACATCAAACTGCTGCGGATGTATATCCCTATCCCGGATCGGTTGGAATCTACAACGATCGTGGCGAGGGCCGCCCTGACTTCGATGCCGAGAAGGGGAGAGTCTACGCCGCGAAAGTCAAAGACAAAGTCCTCGAATTCATCACGTATATTCTATCTCAGTGGGACAAAAACGGATTTTAGTTGTATGTCAAAACCCCTGTGGTTTTGACAAAGCCCGGTGGGGCAGAATCCCGGAGCGAAGCGGAGCGGTTCTGCCTACTTGCTGCGCCTTCAGGAATCCCTTCCGACGGTCTTTCTCAGAAACCTCATTTGACTCCATCGAACCGCGATCAGAGATCGCGGCCACACGGCGCAGAATTGCACAGGTACAATCTCATCTCTCCCAAATCTCAAGCTTCTTTTCGGAGACCGCTGCTGTGACTCCGAGAGAGAGCCAGAAGTAGATCACGTAGGACCCGGAGCCTAATAGCGAGCCCATTTCGAACATCGAGTTCAGAATGCTGCCTACTATCATGCCTATCATTGCAGAGTGCATTACGCGGTTAGCCTTATAGCTTGTTCCCGAACGCGCTACGCATTGAGACTTGAGCAGACGGTAGTAAATCATCAGGACAAGAATCAGACCCGGAACTCCAGCGCCGACCAAGACTGCTATATAGAGGCAGTGCGGATTATACCCTTCATCGGATCGTCTGAAGCTTATGATCTCCGAAATCCCCGTCATAGCGGCCTCACCTCTGACATCGGTGTTGCGCAAATCGAATCCGTAGCCGATAATCGGTCTGTCGACAGCGGCATCAATGCCGTGCTGCCATAGAACAATACGACGGTTGGATGACATGCCGATGCGTGTCAAGTGGTAGAATGATGAGTATATGACAGCCGATGTCAACACGGCGATAACAGCGAATACTGCCACGCTTGCTAAGGCGATGACTGCCTTCTTTCGTCGTTCGACAAGGATGAATGTGAGCACAAATCCGAACAGGGCGATCCAGGATGCGCGCGACCAGGTCAGAAGGAGGGCACACGATCCCAGCAAGGTGCCGATGCCGAACAGAAATCTGGTTGCCTTCTGTCTGCAGGTCAGCAAGGCGGTCAATAGCAGCGGAATCGATGAATTAAGAAATATCCCGAACGCGTTCGGATTGGCGAAAAAGCCGGTGAACCTCGCGTACTTGCCCGACGCCAGGCTGGCAAAGGAGAAAACCGATGAGCTGAACACTGAGATTAGCAAGGCCCAGAGAAACAGGCGAACATGGGACGAATTCTCAATCGTCTCTTTGGCTACCAGATAGACCAGGAGAAACGTGGTGAGCCTCATCAGTGTGAGTGCGCTCCCGAGTGGCCTCACGGCAAACAGTGAGCAGAGAAGTGACCAGCCGATGAACAGGGCGAATGCTTTCTCGATCTCGCCGAGTCCAACACCCAGCGCCTTCTTCTCAGACAGATATCTAAGCAATGTGATCCAGAGTATAACGATCAGTATTGCATATTTCGCCATTCGCATGGTTGAAAACTCTATCCCGCTTACTTCGGCGAGATGGGACAACAATGTCAGTGCGAGTGTCAACCCCACAGGCGAGATTATCAATGCCAAAAGGACGGCTAGGCCAATGAAGAAGACGCTTCCGGCAAGAGGGCCCAGCAGAGCCAGGGTTCCGACCAGAGTCGAATCGATGAAAGCGACAACCCAGTGCCGCATTTTGGGAGACTTGGTCCGCGCAATGCGATCAATTGAGAACAATGCTACTCCCTGTCTCTCAACCTAACGGCTTCCTGGAGACCGTTTTCAACATCTCCTTTAGCTGCAGTCTCATTGAATCTGATTCTCCGCCATTCCCACGGAATCGATCTTGAGCGACAACGATCAGTGTGGATAGCATGAAGCTGAGGATGAACGCCGAAAATGTTATCAGCACTTTGCGGGGACGGAAAGGGCGCTCTGCCGGGCGTGCGAAGTCAAGAATGTTCACCACAGGTACGTCCCGTAGTTCCTGAATGCGGGACATTTCCTGCTGCTGTGCCAGAAATTCGTATATCAATTCCTGAATCCTGACATTCCGTTTCAAAATCGAAAAACGGAGGTAGAGATCAGGGATATTACTCAGCGGTATATCAAATGCAGAATTTGGCGAGTTCGAGCTGCTATCCTCCCCCATTTCACCCACCTTCAATTTGGCTTTTGTCTCGTCAACCAGCATGCGTTGTCTTATTAACTGCGGATGATCGGGACTTAGAGTTTTTTTCAGTATTTCGAGTTCAACCTCTGCCGTTGTCAAATCTGCCTTCTGCCGAGCGAGATTCTCGATCAAAGCTGCTGATTGGTGATCCAGTGATATCGCCATGTGCTCTTCCTGGAATTGCCGCAGCTCCGAAGCCGCTCGCTGCAATTCGTGTTCAGTCTCCTGTATTCGTTTCGCCAGGAACTCGGCTTGTAACCCACTCTTTCGACTCTGTATGTTTAGATTTAACCGGTTCAGTTCTCGTACGAGTTGATTAACAATATTCGCAGCGAGCATTTGATCATTCGCGATTGCCTCGACAGTGATAATTCCATCAGTTTCGACCCTTACGGTCAGATAATCCCGAAGTTCCGACACAGTCTCCCACTCAGTCTTGGATCCGTAGAATGTCTGCAAATCAAGCGAGTCAACAACCTTCTTCAGGATCGACTCAGATTTGAGCATACTTGCGTAGAGATCCGAAGGAGTAGCCATAACCGGCAGGGTGAAGTTGGTCACTGCATGTGCGATCTGTGCAACCGAGAGGTCCCCGAAACCACCGAGGCTTGCCTGCGAATCGGGCGGAAGGATTGTCGCCCTGCTCTTGTATTCGCCTGGAATCAAGAAGCTGACCAGAGCTGCCGCTACCGTTACAATCAGTGTGTTGAGTATTATGAACCGTCTGCGGTTCACAATAGTATTGAGAAGTGACAATAGATACATGCTGTACACCCACTAAGTGAAACACCGAAATTGGTTAAGGAGTCGCGGGGCAAAACCCCTGCGGTTTTGACATTTCTTGCTAAGCGTGAAGTGTTCACCGCCTTTAGTGACAACTACTCCTTAAGATTCAGGATTTAGAATAATGAGATCGTTCAGACGTGTCAAGGCAAAAGAGGTAGGCCGGGAGGTCTGCTGCCCACATGTTATATCACCCGTGGCCGCGATCTCTGATCGCGGTTCGACGGGGTCGAACGAAGCAGTTAGGCATTCGCTTTAGAAGGCAGTTGATTTCAGGGATTGGCTTACTTCAATAGAAGCATCTTCTCAGATGTCAATTGCTGTTCAGTTCTCAGGACATAGAAGTAGATACCGGATGCAACATCTCGATGGACGTCCCACTTTGTCATGTATGTGCCTTTCTCCTGGCTGCCGCAATACAGTCTGTCGATAACTTGTCCGAGGATGTTGTAGACAGAGAGTTCAACCTTATCACGGTGCCTTGCAAGGTCATATCGTATAGTTGTAGTCTCGTTGAATGGATTCGGATAGTTCTGATACAGAACATCATGATCGTTGGGCAGTATATAGCCAGTCTCATCGTCAGCATCCAGAGGCAGAGTATCTGATCCGGCAAATACGTATATCCTGCCCTTGTTCCAGTGCTCTATGTCCCACTGGCGTGAACCGACTACCAAGTCTTCAACTCCATCTCCGTTGAAGTCACCGGCAGACCCCACTGACTGTCCAAAATGGTACTTTGGCGCTGGAACTTCGGAGTTCCAGATTGTGATGTCAGCAAGTGTATCCATGTCCCGCGCACCAAAGTAGACTCGAAGCAAACCGTACCCCAGATCCCAATTCGTGTATCCGACGGCTATGTCGTCCCAGCCGTCATGGTTGATATCACCACACAGATCCGCCACATCACCCGGATGTTCGAGAATCTTCGGTATTGTATCGAATGGATTGCCTCCATAGAATATGCAAGGCGGATGAGTGCCATTACTTGTCACA
>JAHJOQ010000119.1 GCA_018820315.1 Candidatus Zixiibacteriota bacterium
CCTACGTCATTGCACCACAGTGTCTTGCGTGTCTCATTCGCTTGGAACGCCAGGTCGTGGTTCGCCATTGGCTTTTTTTGAAGTTTGTGTTAGGTGAGGTGTTTGAAATTGTTTATATTGGATATCGGTGAATTTGGCAATAGGCTGAGTCAACATAGATTTGCCGGAGCAGGCGAGACGATCGCGGCATTTACGTGCTGAGGAAAGTCCGAGCTTCAAAGAGCAAGGTGCCTCCGAAATGGAGGGCGGAGTGATCCGACGGAAAGTGCAGCAGAGAGGAGACCGCCGACGACCCCTCGGGGTCGGGCAAGGGTGAAACGGTGGTGTAAGAGACCACCAGAGGCATGAGTAATCATGTCTGCTTGGTAAACCCCACCTGAAGCAAGGTCAAATAGGCAGGGAGGTGTTGCTCGCACCGCATGACCTGCGGGTAGACCGCTTGGGCAAAAGGAAACTTTTGCTGTAGATGGATGATCGTCGCCCAATTGGGTTACAGAACTCGGCTTATTGCCTGCTACGGCGATTTTTGTTTTTTTAGGGAAGTATGAAATGCCTCGATTAGAATGGGTAGTAGCACCAGAGCCGGACTACAGGGAAGTTGACGAACTCGCTCAGAAACTCAACCTCCCGAATATCATCATTAAGATTCTCATGAACCGCGGACTCACGGACGAGGATGAGATCAAGAGCTTCATTGATCCGAAAATGGAGAATCTCTCCGACCCGTTCCTTCTCAAAGATATGGACAAGGCTGTTGAACGGATTGTCGAAGCTCTCCGGTTGAACGAGAAGATTCTTGTCTACGGCGATTATGATGTCGATGGCGTGACTGCATCGGCTCTTATGTTCCTTGTCCTCAACAAGCTCGGTGCACAGGTGCTTTATTACTTGCCGAATCGGCTTGTGGAAGGGTATGGCCTCTCGGAAGATGGCATCCACGAGGCCGAGCGCCTCGGAGCAACGCTGATAGTATCGGTCGATACGGGTGTGACTGCCAACGACGAAGTCGTCTATGCCCGCGAACGTGGAATTGATGTGGTGGTCACGGATCATCACGAACCGGGGGAGAAACTCCCCGATGCCGTGGCGATTGTGAACCCGAAATGTGACAAAAAGACCGATGCCGGACATGAGTTGGCAGGTGTCGGTGTAGCTTTCAAGGTCGCACAGGCTCTCTACCGCAGACTGAACCAGAACGAGGAGGAGTTGGAAGAGCACCTTGATCTTGTCGCCCTTGGGACTTCGGCAGATATTGTCCCACTCATTCACGAAAATCGAATCCTCACTAAATTCGGAATCAAGCAGATCGTACGCACTACCAAGCCGGGACTCAAGAAGCTTGTGTTTGTCTCCGGTCTCATGGGCAAAGAGATTTCCACCGGTCAGGTAGTGTTCATCCTTGCTCCAAGGATCAACGCCATAGGCAGACTCGGCAATGCGGTAAAAGCTATCAAGCTTCTGACTACGCGCGACGAAAACGCGGCTGGTGAGATAGCGAGATTCCTGGATGAAGAGAATCGCCGAAGGAAAGCAATCGATGAGAAGACTCTGAATGAGGCTCTCGAACTCATGGAGAAGACAGTAGATCTCGAAAAGGACAAGGCAATTGTTCTATCGTCATCCGGATGGCATCAGGGAGTCATCGGAATCGTCGCTTCGCGCCTTGTCGAGCGGTATTATCTTCCGACTGTTTTGATCTCTATCGAAGATGGTGTCGGCAAGGGTTCTGCCAGATCGATACCGGCATTTCACATCTACGAGGCTCTCAGAGGGTGCGGGGATGTGCTGCTGAGGTTTGGTGGACACAAGTATGCTGCGGGGCTGTCTATTGAAGAAAAGAACGTCGAGGAGTTCCGCACTCGTCTCAAGAAGGTTGCGGCGGAACAACTCAGTCCAGACGATCTGACGCCGAAGCTGCATATCGATGCTGAGGTTGACCTTGATGATGTCGACATGGACTTCGTGAATACAATCGAGATGTTTGCGCCGTTTGGTCCACAGAACATGCGCCCCGTGTTCCTGACGAGAAATCTCAATATCGTCGGGCAACCATATATAGTTGGCCGGAATCATCTCAAGATGCGTGTTCGTAAGGGCGAGAGGGAATTCGACGTGATAGGTTTCGGTTTCGGCGATCACGCAAACACTCTTGCCATGCGCGGTGTCGATGTTGATATGGCGTATGTTGTCGAAGCAAACACCTATTACGAACAGGCGCGCATCCAGCTCAGGGTAAAAGACCTGCGATACTGACGATGGCAGTAATCGACAAATTTTTAGATGGCGATCGCAGATCACTCGCCAAGATAATCACGCATGTAGAAAATCGGGCTGACAACTACAGAGAGGTCCTTGCCCGACTCTATCCACGCACTGGCAAGACATACAAAATCGGCTTCACCGGTCCGCCGGGCGCGGGGAAGTCATCGCTGGTCGATCTGGTGGCGAACCAGCTTCTCGAAGATGGCGAAATGGTCAGCATCATCGCAGTCGATCCGTCATCGCCATTCACCGGCGGTGCGCTGCTGGGTGACCGGATCCGCATGGCGAGGCTTTCCAATCATAGAAATGTTTATATCAGGAGCATGGCGACCCGCGGTTCAGGTGGGGGACTTGCTTCGGCTACGAAAGACATCTGCGTAGTGCTCGATTCGTTCGGGTTTGACAAAGTGCTTGTCGAGACTGTCGGTGTCGGGCAGGTAGAACTCGATATCGTCGATACGGCTGATACGGTTGTTGTCGTGCTCGTGCCCGAATCAGGCGATACTATTCAGGCGATGAAAGCGGGACTCATGGAGATCGCCGATGTGTTCTGTCTCAACAAATCTGATCGGGAAGGCGCGGATCGTCTCGCTGCAGAGCTCGAAATGATGCTCGATATAAGGCGTCACGGCAGCGAGTGGCATTATCCGGTGGTACAGACCTCGGCTCTGAAAGGGTGGGGTGTGGACAAGCTGCAGGAGCAGATTGCGGCCCATCAGACGTACCTCAAAGAGAGTGGCAAATTCGAAAAGAGACGGCGCAGACAGGTCAAGAGAGAAATCTATCAGCATCTTCAGGATATGTTGCTCGACGAGGCGAGGAATCGCATCGGCGGTGACGCCACAGTCGAAAAGATAGTCGACGAAATAGCCGAAGGCTCCTCAGACCCGTATACGGAAGCCGAGAGGATATTTCGGGAGCATTTCACCTGAATCCTGCACTTTCACTCGACTGCCCAGTGCAGCTCAGCCTTCCTGTGATTCTAACTGACAGTTAGAAACTACACTTTTATTGAAAAAGTGATTGCAATTATTCAACAATCTCGTAATAGTGTGTTGTCGATATTGATCGGCATGTTCTTTGAAATCAGAATCCGATGAGGGTAATCACCTCCCTAACGTCTTAGTACGTTATGCTGGCTTTGCCAGCCTCGTAAGTGGCACATCGTTGCTAGCGCATTGAGTGGAAGACGTTTTTCATTTGTTCAATTTCGTGGTTGGGTTCTCACTGACCAACGCTCAATGCATGATAGCAAATTATCATTGCTCATGAGAGCATGACTAACGGTGCGCCGCTCGAGTGATGCACCTGTAGGAGCATCACTCGGAAAGAAAAAGCGTCTCGACCGAGAGCCCTGTCAGCGCAGCCTTTGCAGCGGCGAGATATGGGATTTCCTAGAGATATGTCATCTAAAATCTATTACACAAGGAGGTGATGAAGTGACCCCTACGTCGAATTCTGCGGCCTTGATTGAGCAAGCGCGAGCTATTCTGGATCGGTTGCGATCTCGATTGAAGGCTTCAGATGACGAGGGGAAATTGGATCGATTGACCAGCATATTGGATGAGCTGGAAATTAGATCCTGCAATGATTCTTCTGATGCGGAGACAGGGTATTTCGAGTTAACAGTCGGAATTGTACATCTGCTTCTGGAGATCGCGCGGTTTCTACAAATCTGATTTCCCCCTTTTTCTTTTGGAGGTATTATGACCAATATAGGAATGACACTGCGTACAATTCGCAACTTAGCGGGACTTAAGCAGGGAGAACTAGCGGAGAAAGTTGGCGTTTCGTCGAATTATGTATCGCTTGTGGAGAACGAAAGGCGAGAACCGAGCTTGAAATTCCTGCGAAAGGTCGCCGCCGAACTGGGAATCCCGTTGTATGTGTTCTTTTGGGAGAACTCAGTAGCAAGTGACTCGTCTGATCCTCTATCCATTGAAATCACCGAGAAAGTCAATAATTTGTTCTGGGATTTAATCAGACGCAAGCTGTCGCGGACATGAATACTTCTTCGAAGAAAGTATGTCTCTGGGGAAGTGTTGAAGCTTTGGCTAAAACGCTGAAGGTACCCGTTGATGACCTGTTCGCATGGTGCGGAAGGAAGAAGCGGTTTGTGACTGAAGAGGAGCGACTGATCGGGGCCAAGTACCGCCAATTGAAGGTGCCGCACGGCGAATTTAAGGAACTTCTTAGAAAGATCGACCAACAGCTGAAAAGATGTCCGATCCCGAATTACTTCTACGGGTCGAGGAAAGGGGTATCTGCCATCGACTGCGCACTGGTCCATTTGCATAGCCCATATATTCTCAAACTTGATCTCAAGGACTTCTTCCCGAGCACTGACTATCGACGCGTCAGCAACTCCTTGTCGCAGGTGTGTGACAAGGAAGCAGTCCTGAAATTACTGACAGAACTCTGTACCTTCCAGCATCATTTGCCACAGGGATTTCCCACGAGTACCACCATTGCTGAGTTAACACTGATACCGCTTGCTCAAAGACTGTTTGGCATGTGTAACCAGTACGGTCTGCAACTGAGCATATATGTTGATGACATATGCATTAGTGGTTCTCCAGTTCTGTTGAGGCTTGAGGCTCGCATCCTGAGAATGTTCCAGGAGATGCATTTTCGCTTGAATCTGAAGAAGAAGGAGCTCAGAAGTAAGCAGGAAGGAATCGCAGTCACTGGCGTTTTCATGCAAAACGGCTTCTGTACGACCAAACCGAAGTTTGATGAAAAGCTCTTGAAGAAGATTTGGGCTTATGAGCTAGCCCAAATGATATGCGATTCAACTCTCGCTGAAGACTTGCTTGGGAGTATAAGGGGACAACTCCTTTGGACTAGGCAACTGGATGAATCTAAGTATTTGTGTTTCCTGTCAGAGCTGAGGCAGGGCCAGATGATGTCGGGCACATGACTGACGCACCGTATGCTTCATCCTATCACCACTACTATACTATCGGTTTGACTTCATGCTACCCCATGTGGAATGTTGCCATTTACAGGGCTGTGATTATTTGTGCCGTTTGTTTCTCGCCTCCTCGGTTTCCACCCATCCGAATTCGCTTGCCAAGTAACGCGTCAATGCATATGATAAATGACTATGATTAAGAAGATTCTGATTGCTAATAGAGGAGAGATAGCGATACGGGTGATGCGGTCGTGTCGTGAGCTCGGCATCACAAGTGTCGCAGTCTTCTCCGACGCCGACGCCGACGCGTTTCATGTTCGTACCGCCGACCAGGCTTATCACATCGGACCGTCACCATCTTCAGAGAGTTATCTCGCAGCCGAGAAGATAATCGATGCGGCGAAAGCGACCGGAGCGGACGCCATCCATCCCGGTTACGGATTCCTCGCAGAGAATGCTCGATTCGCGCAGATGGTTATCGAAAATAATCTCACATGGATCGGCCCGCCGCCATCAGCGATAGAACTGATGGGCGATAAACTATCTGCCCGAAAGGCTGTGCAGAAATCGGATGTGCCGGTGGTTCCCGGTTTCGAGGAGGCGATTGACAACGTTGAGTCATTGCGGAAGGACATTGAGAAGATTGGGTATCCGGTGCTTGTCAAAGCGGCAGCCGGTGGTGGTGGCAAGGGGATGCGCATTGTCAACAGCAGCGACGAACTCGAGTCCGCCATTCGAGGAGCGTCATCGGAGGCGAAGAGCGCATTCGGCGATGATCGAGTTTATATCGAGAAGTACATATCCAATCCGCGTCATATCGAAATACAGATCATGGCTGACGCGCATGGTAACTGCGTGTACCTCGGTGAGCGCGAATGTTCGATTCAGCGAAGACACCAGAAAGTAATCGAAGAAGCACCATCGCCGCTAGTCAATAAAGCTATGCGTGAGAAGATGGGCAAAGCGGCAGTCCAGGTCTCACAGTCGTGCGGCTATGTGAATGCGGGGACGGTCGAATTCCTCGCCGACAATGACCGGAATTTCTATTTCCTCGAGATGAACACGCGACTTCAGGTCGAACATCCCGTAACGGAGATGATCACCGGTATCGATTTGGTCAAAGAGCAAATCAGTGTCGCGTCCGGCAACAAGCTCTCATTCGCACAGAAAGATATCACGATTCGCGGCCATGCGATCGAGTGCCGCATTTATGCCGAGGATCCAAGCAACAACTTCATGCCATCGACCGGTGAACTGAAATCATACAGAGAACCGGCTGGTCCGGGAGTACGAGTCGACTCCGGAGTTGTGGAGAGATCGCAGATTCCGATATTCTACGATCCGATGATTTCAAAGCTGTGTACGTGGGGGGCGACGCGCGATGAAGCGATTGTCAGGATGAAACGCGCTTTGTCGGAGTATAGAATTTGCGGCGTCTCGACCGCGATCAGCTTTCACGAGAAGGTCATAGAGCACGAAGCTTTCAAACGTGGCGATCTTACGACGCATTTCATCGAGGATCATTTCAAGGATATGGATTATCTTGCGGGAGAAGATGAGCACATTCTTGAAGCGGCAGCAATAGCGGCATGTTTCTACGATTATCTCGACAACAAGCGCATATCGACCGGAAGCGAATCCGGCGGAGCAGCATCGAAGTGGAAGACATCGGGCAGAATCTCCGGACTGAGAAAGCCGCTGGGAGGATCTAAATGAACTACTCGGCAAAACTTCTGGATAAAGAGTATATCGTATCTCTAGACGATCGCGGCGCCAAAATCGATCTGCAATTCAACGGCAAGCCGGTCAAGTTCAGCTACACAACAAGAAAGAACAAGCACCGTTTCCTGATGCTGGTCGATTCGATGTCTTACGATGTTGAAGTGAATCGCCAGAACGGGAAGTTTTCTGTGTTCATCTATGGTCGCGAGTTTGAAGTAACGGCCGAGGATGAGCGTCTTGCCAAATTGCGCGAAGTTGCCGGTATGGGCTCGGAAATGGCGGATCAGAAGGATATAGCAGCGCCAATGCCGGGACTGGTGGTGAAACTGCTGAAGTCTGTCGGTGATGCGGTGAAGAAGGGAGAGGGAGTAATCATCATCGAGGCTATGAAAATGGAGAACGAGCTTAAGGCAGCTTCTGATGGAGAGATTGCTGATGTTCTTGTCAAACCGGGACAGGCGGTCGACAAAGGGCAGTGTCTTGTCAAACTAAAATCGAATCCGACTTAGTCGCAATGGACAGCAAGAAGAAACATCTGCATACGCCCGCCGATCTGGATGGGCACGACTATCAGCAGGAACTTGGAAATCCGGGCGAGTATCCGTTTACTCGCGGCATATATGCAGGGATGTATACCGAACGGCTCTGGACGATGCGTCAATATGCCGGTTTCGGTACGGCGGTCGAATCCAACAAGCGTTACCGATATCTGCTCGAACAGGGGCAGACTGGGCTTTCGGTGGCGTTCGATCTGCCGACTCAGATAGGGTATGACTCCGATCATGCGATGTCGGAAGGCGAGGTCGGCAAGACCGGCGTTGCAATCGACACGTTGAAGGATTTCGAGATTCTGTTTAACCGAATTCCGCTCGACAAAGTCTCGACGTCGATGACAATCAATTCGACTGCGGCAATTCTGCTTTGTATGTACATCGCTGTGGCAAGAAAGCAGGGTGTTGCGGCGAAGAACATCACCGGTACGGTGCAGAATGACATTCTGAAAGAGTATATTGCGCGCGGGACATATATATATCCGCCTGAACCATCGATGCGTCTGATCTGCGACATTTTCGAATACGCAGAGGAACATCTGCCTCGATACAACACGATTTCGATTTCCGGCTATCACATCCGCGAAGCCGGATCGACCGCCGTGCAGGAGGTCGCGTTTACGTTGGCGAATGCCATAGCTTATGTCGAAGCTGCGCTGTCTCGCGGTCTGGACATCGATCGGTTTGCGCCTAGACTCTCGTTCTTCTTCAACGGACATCAGAATCTTCTCGAAGAGATCGCAAAGTTTCGCGCGGCACGCATGCTCTGGGCGACCATTATGAAGAAGCGATTCGGCGCGAAGAATCCGAAATCTATGATGCTGCGGTTTCACACTCAGACTGCTGGATCATCTCTGACTGCTCAGCAGCCTGAAAACAATACTATCCGTACGACTCTCGAAGCGCTCGCCGCCGTTTTGGGAGGCACACAGTCGCTACACACGAATTCCGAGGATGAGGCACTTGGCCTTCCGACCGAAAGAACTGCTCAAACCGCTCTCCGCATTCAGCAGATAATCGGCTTCGAGTCCGGTGTCACAGACGCGATCGACCCTCTTGCCGGTAGTTACCATATTGAATCGATGACCGATCAGATCGAACGAGAATGCGCGGAGTACATCGACAAGATCGATAGGATAGGGGGCGCGCTCAAGGCTGTCGAGCGGGGATTCTATCAGAAAGAGATACAGATAGCAGCCTATGAGTATCAGAAGGCTGTCGATTCCGGTAAGCGGACAGTCGTCGGAGTCAACCGGTTTGTCGTCGAGGATGAACGCGAGCCGAAAATACTCAAGGTCGATCCGAAGCTCAGAGACGAGCAAATAGTGCGGCTGCATGCTGTGAAGTCAACGAGAGATTCAAAACGTGCAAATGCAATACTCACAGCATTGAAGGAAAAAGCATCGATGAACGACAATCTCGTTCCGACGATTCTCGAGTGTGTCGAAGCCTATTGTACAGTCGGTGAGATATCCGATGTGTTCCGGTCCGTCTGGGGCGAATATAGAGAGAGTGTGGTATTGTGAAATGAAAGTCAACAAGCTGAATCATGTCGCCATTGCGGTTCGTGATATCGAGAAGCAGTTGGGCTTATTCTGTGGAATTCTCGGCGTGCCGCAAGGAGAGATCATCGATGTGCCGTCGCAGGGCGTTAAGGTGGCATTTCTCGAATTACCGAATGTGAGGCTGGAGCTCATCGCGCCGCTCGATGAGACCGCGAAGCTTAACAAGTATCTAGATAAGAGAGGCGAGGGGTTGCACCATATCTCACTCTCTGTTGATGATATCAGCGATGCTATCGACGGACTCGCAGATAAAGGAGTGGAGCCAATAGACGAGATGCCGAGGTCGGGCGCCGAGGGGAAACTCGTTGCTTTTCTGCACCCGAAAACTACCGGGAGCGTTCTGATCGAACTCGAGGAGGAATGATGCTGAATCGTGCATGGTTGCTGTTTTTGTGCGCTGTGATGCTGTGTGTTGATGGCACTGTGGCTTATGCTCAGGATGCATCAGTTGGAGTGGAAGCGGATTCTGCTCGAAGTCAGACGGTGAGGAAGTTTACGTTTGCTCTTGATATCGGGACCGAACGAAGAGAGGGATACACAGAGTATGAAATCGATGTCGGTTGGGTTCCGGTGCAGCCGTATGACGTTGTCCTGAAAGCGGGAAGTCGTCTTAGGTTCCCGGTAAATTCAATTCTGACAAGACTCGGCGCCACTGCCGCGTACGCGGGTTTCTCACTGAGTGCGACAGCATGGTTGCAACTGAGCAACTCCGAGGGATTGTTCAAGGACTACGATTGGTTCGAGTTAAACAAGCAGCAGAATTCATTCATATTCGGCAGCGCTCGGAACAACGACAAATCGAAGCAGTTCGACTTCGAGGCAAGCTACACTGCGCGGACAAAGAGCATGACCTTCACACCGCGGATCAGATTGTCTCTTGTCAACATGAGCTTCGAGGCCGAGGATGCTACGCAATGGCAGTATTACGGATTCGATGATGAGCTGGGACTTGTGCCGCTTGACGAACCGTACGTATTCGATACGACCGCGTTGGTCATCACTTACGAAATTGACTACACCGCATTCTATTTCGGCGGATCATTCGCATATAGATTCCCCTTCGGAGTCGAGGCCGAGCTGATGGGCATGTTCGCGCCGATTGTTTCCGCTGACGATCTCGACATTCACCTTTTGCGTGAACCACCCAAGAAAGCGGAGACATCCTCGGATGGTTCTGCGGGCATAGCCGGATTGAGGCTAACATATAAAGCATCACGTATTGTGGAGGTCTTCGGTGGTGTCGATTATAGTTTTTTCAAAACCGATGGCACGCAGAAGCAGACTGAACTTGGTGAGCCATACCAGGCCTACACCGGCATTCCCGCCGAAACCAAATCGGAGTGGTATTCGATCAGCGGTGGCCTGACGCTCTATCTCGGCAGGTAGGGTTTGCTCGCGCCGTCAGGATGTAGTCTGTAGGTCAGGATCCCCGCCTGCTCAAGCAGAGCGCAGAGCAGGTCCGAACGCAAGTGAGGAGATCCTGACAATTGTGTTCGTTAACCGCGATCAAAGATCGCGGCCACGGCAACCTCCTATTAGTAGAGTCATGAGTGTAAACATGGAATTGCAGAGCGTTGTAAAAGACTGGGGTGGCTTTGAGGAGTTCATAAGAGACCTGCATGCAACTGGTGATGTATCGGCAGAAAGAGGGGTGACACTCGTCGGTGCGTCAGGTGCCTCTCGTGAAATAGATGTCCTATTGAGACACAATGAAGGCCCAGATCAATCTCTAACTTTAATCGAGTGCAAGTGCTGGACAAGGAAAGTAAAAAGGGCCGACATTGATGTTCTGCATTCCAGTATGCTCGATTTGAATGCTTCCAAGGGAGTTGTCTTTACAAGAATTGGGTACCAGTCAGGCGCAAAGATTTATGCAAAATCAAAGGGAATAGAGCTCTTTGTTGTTCGCGATTTATCAGACAAGGAATGGGGTCTACCCGGAAAGGTAATTGACTTCTACTTACACGTAATTTCAAAGACCATAGTGAAAGTGGATGTCAAGAACACCAAAGTGGCATATCAAGTGGGAACTGAACAGAAAGAACAAACTGCGCTTTTGCTTGTTTTCGGCTGCAAGAGCAAGAAGCATTTGATTGTCTCTTTCCACAAAGATAAGCATAGGACTCTTGAGGACTATTTGGAGGCTGCCTGCGATCATGCGATTGATGAGTTTCAAAAGAAAGCGTTCATTATCAATGGCGGGGAAGAGTGTACACGATATTTCTTGGTGGATGTAAATATGCAATTTCCGGATAGCGAGCTTCAAGTAGTCAATGGCACCACCGTACTCTATGTACCTAGAATCGAGTTGGCCGTAGGAATAAAAGTAAGCCAATCTAGGTTTGTGCTCGATCGCTCAGAGAAATATCTCTTCGTTCTGGCGATTGAGGACTGCGTAAACAACCAAGTGTATGCCGCTTGCAAGAGAGAAGGAAGTCCCGAAGCTCAATGGGTTAGAATTAAGAGTGATACGCTATCGCATCAAGACGAAGTACTCGTTAACGGTTCGGTTCTGAGAATTATAATGAAGGGCTTTTTTGATCCAAAGGAGTTGGAAGGTCGATCCATCCGCACACGCCAGCGCTGACAGGATATATGACCGAAGGAAGACACCAAAACCGCCTTCGCGGAACTCAGGCATTTGTAAACCGCGATCAAAGATCGCGGCCACGTCATACGGGGAAAAGGATTGAACACTTATGAGTAAGACATTCGACCAGGGCAAAGATGAAGTTGGGAAGCTGTGTAAGTATTTCGCCACTAACCGGAAGTCTTTCCTCGTCCCCGGAGTCAAAGAAGCCCACGTCCGCCAATCGCTCATAGACCCTTTTTTTGAGGCACTTGGTTGGGACGTGCGCAACGAGTCCATGGCGGCGCCTCAATATCGCGAAGTGATCCCCGAAGACAGCCTTGATGTGGAAGGCCAACAGAAGGCGCCCGACTACACCTTCCGCGTTGGCACACTGCCGAAGTTCTATGTCGAAGCCAAGAAGTGCGGCATCAATATCAACGCCGATCCCGCTCCCGCCTACCAGCTTCGCCGATACGGCTTCAGCGCCAAGCTTGCCTTGTCAATCCTGACCGACTTCGAGGAGCTGGGCGTTTACGATTGCGCCTCCCGCCCGCGACCCAGCGACAAAGCGAGTCATGCCCGTATCCAATATTTCGGGTTCGCGGAATATCCTGATCGCTGGCGGGAAATTTGGGACGTGTTCTCGCGCGAGGCCGTCTGGTCCGGGATGTTCGACCAGTATGCTGCCTCCAAGCGTAAGCGAGGCACTTCCGAAGTTGACAGCGAATTTCTGAAGGATATCGAGGGCTGGCGCGATGTTCTGGCGCGAAACCTCGCCCTGCGCAACAGCGATCTGTCGACAGACGATCTCAACGCCGCCGTTCAACGGATCATTGACAGGATCGTCTTCCTGCGGATTGCCGAAGATCGGGGACTGGAATCGTACGGGCAACTACTCGAACTCTGCAACCAGCCGCATATCTACGGCCATTTCATGAGCGGATTGTGCCGTAAGGCCGATGAGAAATACAACTCCGGCCTGTTCCACTTCCAGAAAGAATCCGGCGTCTCTGATGCGCCGGACACACTCACTCCCCGTCTGGTTGTGGACGACAAGGCGCTCAAGCCCATTCTCCAAAGCCTCTACTTCGAACATGGCAGCCCGTATAACTTCGGCGTCCTGCCTGTGGAAATTCTGGGCACGGTGTATGAACGATTCCTCGGCAAAGTCATCCGCCTGACCGCCGGGCATCAGGCCAAAGTCGAGGAAAAACCGGAAGTGCGCAAGGCTGGCGGCGTGTATTACACCCCCGCCTATATTGTGAACTACATCGTCCAGAACACCATCGGCAAACAGATTGAGGGCAAAAGCCCCGCCGATCTCGCCGGCGGCAAAACCAAGCCCCCCTTCCGCGTGCTCGACATGGCATGCGGTAGCGGCTCCTTCCTCATCGGCGCATATCAGTTTCTCCTGGAACACTGCTTGAAATGGTATCAAGCCAACCCTTCCAAGAGACACGCCAAAGCCGTATATCAGAACGCCAAAGGTGAAACCCGCCTCACTATCGCCGAACGCAAACGTATCCTTACTACTCATATCTTCGGCGTCGATATCGACCGGCAGGCTGTCGAAACCGCCAAACTCTCATTGCTGCTGAAAGCCCTTGAAGGCGAAAACGATACCACTCTCTCCGAGCAGATGAAGCTCTTCCACGCACGCGCATTGCCGAATCTATCGAACAACATAAAGTGCGGAAATTCATTGATCGCCTCCGACTTCTCGCTAGTTCCCGAAGACTTGGTGCGCGTCCGCGCTTTCGACTGGGATGTGCAGTTCCCCGACGCGATGAAAGCTGGCGGCTTCGACGCGGTGATCGGCAATCCGCCGTATGTCAGGCAGGAAACTCTCGGCGCGGGGTTCAAGGAATACGCCAACGTGCATTATCGCGTCTATCACAGCGTCGCCGATCTATACGCCTATTTCATCGAACGCGGCGTTTCGCTTCTCCGTCCCGATGGCTGGTTTTCCTATATCGTCGCCAACAAATGGATGCGCGCGAATTACGGGGAGCCACTCCGCAAATGGCTGAAGGAGCAGCAGGTTGAGGAAATCATCGACTTCGGCGATCTGCCCGTTTTCAAAGGGGCGACTACGTATCCCTGCATTATCAGAATCAGAAAGACCCCCGCGGAGACGCAGCGGCGTTGCGAAGATATTTCCATCGTCCAAATGGACACGCTGAATTTTGTGGATTTGCAGGAATGCGTCGAAAATGGCAAATACCTGATTCGGCGGACATCGCTCGATGACAAGGGCTGGTCGCTCTCAGATGAACGGACACAGACATTGATTGAGAAAATCCGCGCGGCGGGTGTCCCGCTTGGCGAATATGTGAAGGGCAAAATATATCGCGGAGTTTTGACCGGCCTTAACAAGGCCTTTGTGATTGACAGGGCAACGCGGGAACGGCTCATCGCCGAAGACTCCCAAAGCGCTGAAATCATCAAGCCTTTCCTCGCCGGTAGAGACATCAAACGCTACCAAACGCCGCAGAGCGATCAGTTCCTGATTCTGATGCCAAAGGGATGGACAAGGGAGAAATCCCGGAACGCCAAAGATGCGTGGGGCTGGCTGCAGAAGAACTATCCAGCCGTTGCACTCCATATCGCCCCCTTTGCCGCCGCAGGTCAGAAACGCTATGACAAGGGCGAGTATTGGTGGGAGCTCCGCGCCTGCGAATATTATCACGAATTCGAAAAACCGAAGATCATTGTTCCTGCAATCGTCAAATCAGCATCCTACGCTTTCGATGAAGAGAATCATTATTCGAACGACAAGACATCAATAGTCCAGACCGACGATCTCTACCTTCTTGGTGTGCTCAACTCTAGAGTTTCAGACATTATTCTTCATTCGATATCGTCCACCAAGCATGGCGGATATTTCGAATATAAACCTATGTATGTATCTCAACTTCCCATTCGTTCCATTGATTTATCTGACGCATCACAGAAGTCCATTCATGACCGCATAGTGCAACTCGCCGAATCCATGCTGGCGCTGACGCCGAAGCTGCGCGAGGCCACATCAGAGTCCAAAAAAGCCACATTGCAGAACGCTATCACTACAACCGACGCGGAGATCGACCGACTGGTGTACGAACTGTATGGTTTGACGGATGAGGAGATCAAGATCGTGGAAGGTCAATGATGACTCTCTTGCCGTTCCCGCGCGTAACGCTGTACGTAATCCCAACAGCCCGAAGGGCTGTTATTCCGATGCAAGGGCTTGTTGAAAAACCCTAAATGATGTCATTGCGAGCGAAGCGTGGCAATCTCATTATCTCACTATTGCATTGATTGACATAGAGATCGCCACGTCGCTTCGCTCCTCGCGATGACGACGATGGGCATATTGGGACTTTGTCAACAAGCCCGCAAATCGGAATCCAGTCTTGGCACCTTCTGGATACCGACTTTCGTCGGCATGACAACGCCTGCGGCGTTGTGAGTGGTGACTGAATATGCAGACGACGTAGGGAAGAATCATCAGGATCGTAGGGCGGGATTGTCCTCAAGCCTGCCATCTTGTGTCAAGAGGCAGGTTTCGGAGAAACCTGCCCTTACTTCTCTGCTTCGAGGTCTAACAGATATCTCTTGCGTTGGATGCCGCCGCCATAACCGCCGAGGCCGCCGTTGGTTGCGATCACGCGGTGGCATGGCACTACTATCGAAATGTAGTTTGCGCCGTTGGCTCGTCCGACCGCTCTCGATGCACGTGGTTTGCCCAGCAGGTCAGCCATCTGGCCGTATGAGCGCGTCTTGCCATAAGGTATCGCGAGAAGCTGATCCCATGTACTGCGTTCGAATGGTGTGCCCTTGATATCAAGCGCTACAGAGAATTCTTTCAGCTTGCCGTCGAAATATCGGGTCACTTCTTCTTCAAGTTCGTCGAGATGTGAGTTATTGCCCGGAGTCAACGGCAGCCGGTAGCGTTTCTCGATACGCTTTTTGATACGCTCCACTCCACCGCGATCATGCCATTCGAGAAAACAGACGCCGCTGTCTGTCGCTCCGGCAATCATATCGCCAAGCGGACTCCTAATATCCCTGTACACAATGTTATCTGTCGCCATATAGCCTCCCCGGAGTTTGGCCGAATTGCTTCACAAATGCGTCGCGAAACCCGCTCGCGGATTCATACCCGCACTCATACGCCGCACTCAGATAATCACAGCCGGATTGAATCAGCATGCGCGCGTGATTCAGCCGCAGCCTGCGGTGAAATCCGAGCGGAGTCACGCCGAAGTGTGTCTTGAAATATCGCCTGACCGTCGAAATGTCGTGCCCGGTCATCTTAATCAGCGTCGATTCGTTTAGCCTCTCGGTTTTGTTCTCGCGCATGAATCGCAGCACATCGTGCAGCCATTTGGGGAGAACATCGGGAAACTTCTCGGACCTGCAGCGCTGGCAGCCGCGTAAACCGGCACCGATGGCTTCCTCGCGGCTGTCGAAGAATACGACGTTTTCGATTTTCGGGAGCTTCGCTTTGCATGATGGCAGACAGTAGATGCCGGTAGAGACAACTCCCACATAGAATCGGCCATCATACGACGAGTCATTGCGAATCATCGCTCCAACCATTTCTTTGTTTGTTAGCTCTGCCATGAAGCCAAGCTACGAAAGTGGCAGCTTGCTGTCTACCGATTTTCGAGCAAGTAAGTTAGAAAGTGATATTCGGTTAGTTCGGTCTTCCGGCAGGAAGGGATTCCTGCCGGCGCGCCAAATCTCCAGTCGTGTCGTCGGGGTGTCGAAACCACGCTCTGCGCTACGCGCTTCGCTCAGGGTCGACCTACCTCTGAGTAGTCAGGATCACGCGAGGATACTGATATTATGAGAAGGCCGCTCGGCCAGTATAGATTATACTGGCCTTGTAAACCCTTAAGCAAGGAGCGGCCATGTCAAATACATATGTCGGTATCGACGTACACAAGAAGCTATGTGTATACACAGAGCTTGACCCGAGCGGTAATGTACTAAGGAGAGGGAAGTTCGGCAACAACATAAGTGAGGTGAGCGACTTTGCGAGCCGGATAGGTTCGGGAACTCATATAGTAGTGGAGCCTGTGTTGAACTACGAGTGGTTGTTGGATCAGATAGAGCCATACTCGAAGTCAGTTCACGTTGCTGCGCCGTACAAGGTTCGGATAATCGCGGAGTCGAAGTCGAAGACAGACAAGTATGATTCGAGGGTTCTTGCGGATCTTCTGCGAACGAACTACCTCCCGGAGTCGTGGTTACCTCCACGCGATCTGAGGTCACTCCGGATGATAATACGTCAGCGATATCATTTTGTGAAGATGCTGGTTTCTTTGAAGAACCGGGTACGTCATCTGCTGTTTCTGTATGGTGCAGACCTGAAGGCATCTGACGTGTCGTCAGCAAGCGCGAGGCGCGAGATATCGAGATTGCTGCTTCCGGATGTTAGCTTGATGTCGGTATACCAATGTCTTGAGGAGATAGATAGGTTGAAGGAGACGATAGGTGGCCTTAATGAGTATCTTGAGGCGGCCAGTGAGGGTATCGAGGCGGTGTCACTTCTCAGGACAATACATGGGATGGGTTTGATCTGGTCGATAACGATATATGCGGAGGTAGGTGATATCAGTCGATTCAGGTCAGCGAAGGCGTTTTCTTCATACACCGGATTGGTTCCTACAGTGCGGTCATCGGGAGAAAGCGTCTATCGTGGCGGCATAACGCATCTTGGTTCGAAGCCACTGCGGCATGCACTTGTTGAGGTATCCTTACACGTTTGTCGGAAGTCTCCCTCTCTGAATCGCCTTTACAACAGGGTCCTTTACAGGAGTAATGTGCAGAAGGCAAGAGTGGCGGTAGCTCGGAAACTGTCAGTGATCATATACCATATGCTTAAGAATTCAGAGCCGTACAGAGCGGAAACCGTATAAGAAACGTAGGAGTGATAAGAGTCGGAATCTGATAATGGGTGGTCAGCCCGGCCGTAGGTCTTGGGTCGATAAGAACCCGTTGTTTTGAGTGGGCGGCCACCCAAAGAGAACAGTATCGTGGGACATTCAGCCGCTGGCCGGATGATCTCGAATAGGTGACTTCTGAGATCCGACAGAACATACATCGCCTGACGGCGACAAAAAACTGGAGATACCCCTTGACAGCTGCCTTCTCATAGGTGACCTAC
>JAHJOQ010000120.1 GCA_018820315.1 Candidatus Zixiibacteriota bacterium
ACAGAAGATAGAATCGAGCAGAGACTACATTTACCTTCACATAATAAGCCCCGTTTGAGTCGGATGAGGCGGTCGCAAGATGAAAACGCACCGCTTGCTTTTGATCCTGATTTAAGGCATATTGTCCGGCAAATCGACGGATGTCGAGCTACGCAAGCCCGTATGCCGGATTGGCTCCAAGTTGCGGAGGAATGCATGACCGCTGAGAGACAAGACAAGCCATATCTGTCCGCCGAGTTCAGTGCGCTGACAACTCGGATCATGCGCCTTGCGGATCAGGGGCTCCTGAGGGCAGATTTTCTCCGACAGGTTTCGGCGATATTGCTGGACTTTTCCGGCTGTGATGCTGTCAGCATTCGCCTCGTCGAGCGAGGACGTTATTACGGCAGTGATAAGAACAGCACCGCAGAAGAGAGCTTTATCTATGATGTCTCTCCCATTGATGAAGCCAGGCTGCGTTTCGCCGATTTGATTGCCGACAGTGGCGGCGCATCCGGCTTTGAGGCTCTTTGCTACGCGATACTGCTTGGGAAAGCAGAGGGCGCAGCATCCGGTATCACCGAACGTGGAAGTTTCCTCTTGAACGAGACCGCGACTCCGGCGGAATTTTCTGTCGAGTACCTTGGATCGAGGCATAAACTCAGCGTTCCGACTGCGAACGGCCAGGTATCCATGGTACTTCTGCCTTTTCCACTGCATGAGAGCGGTTTGGGTCTGCTAGTGCTGCGAAGTACAAGACAGGATTACTTCTCTGCCAGTGATATCGAATTCTTCGAAGGCATTGCTCAGATGCTCGGTATGGCGATTGTTCACAGGCGCGCGCATGTCGCGCTACGGGAGCGCGTCAAGGAGCTCACCTGTCTCTACGGAATCGCTAAACTTGTCGGACGGCCGAATATATCCCTTGATGAGATTCTCAAGTCAACAGTGAAGCTGCTTAAGCCAGCATGGCTTTACCCCGAGGTGACAGCAGCGAGAATCGTGCTTGATGGCAACTCCTATGTCACCGACGATTTCAGGGTCGGCTTCGCCAGCTTGAAAGCCGACATGGAGATTCGCGGTGTGCCGAGGGGATTTGTGGAAGTTGCTTACCTTGATGAGCGTCCGGTGCTGGATGAAGGACCGTTTCTGCGCGAGGAGAGAAGCCTGATCGATGCAATCGCGCGTGAGCTGGCGCTTATTACCGAAAGACGCGAGGCTGATGAAGAGAAATCGCGTCTTCAGGAGCAGCTCCGCCACGCCGATCGTCTTGCGACCATCGGACAGCTTGCAGCCGGTGTCGCGCATGAACTGAATGAGCCTCTCGGGAGTATCCTCGGATTCGCGCAGCTTGCAAAGAAAGGTTCTGAATTATCAGAGCAAGTACAGCAGGATATCGACAGGATCGTGGCAGCGTCGCTGCATGCGCGCGAGGTTGTCAAGAAACTGATGCTGTTTGCGCGCGAAGCTCCGATGAAGATGAACCGGCTGAATATGAACCGGACAATCGAGGATGGCCTCTATTTTCTAGAGTCGCGCTGTGCAAAAGCCGGCATTGAGATCGTGAAAGAATTTGATCCTGATATTCCCGATATAACCGCCGATCCGAGTCAGCTCTACCAGGTGCTTGTGAATCTGGTGGTGAACGCCGTCCAGGCTATGCCGTCGGGGGGCAAGATAATCATCCGCACAGAACATGATGCCGACAATGCCATATTGGCGATT
Organism: Candidatus Zixiibacteriota bacterium; assembly: GCA_018820315.1. Lineage (NCBI taxonomy): Bacteria > Pseudomonadati > Candidatus Zixiibacteriota > Candidatus Zixiibacteriota bacterium. Next base: position 1,705 of record JAHJOQ010000120.1, read on the forward strand.
GAGGACACCGGAACCGGCATCGAAAGAGAGATGCTCAGTAAGATATTCATTCCGTTCTTCACGACGAAAGACGTGAACGAGGGTACCGGACTTGGACTTGCAGTGGTGCACGGGATCGTATCATCACACGGCGGAAAGATCAGTGTTGAGAGCAAAGTTGGGACCGGCACCCGCTTTGAAGTCTCCTTTCCACTGAGCGACTCGACGGGCAAGAATTCACAGGGAGATCCAAAAGATGGCGAATCATAAAGAAGGCAAGGCGCGGGTTCTGGTAGTTGATGATGCGCCTGATACCCTGGAAGTTATCCGGCGAAACCTGGCTGATGAGGGGTACACTGTGTTCACAGCTCCCGGAGTGGTGGAAGCGATCGGGCTACTTGAGTCGTCACCTGTAGATCTGGTGATCACCGATCTAAAAATGCCCAAAGTCAGCGGGCTCGACCTGGTACGTCATGTGCGCGAGAACATGAAAGAGACCGAAGTGATGATGATCACCGGCTACGCTACTGTCGAGGGTGCGGTGGAAGCCGTCAAGACCGGTGCGGAAGAGTATCTCGCGAAACCATTCACCGATGAAGAGCTGCTGGAGGCTGTCGACAAAGCACTCGGCAAGTTGAGAATGCGGAAAGCATCGCAGCCGTCGTCAGAGAAAGCTAAGTCTTCCTCCTCCGGCATCCTGGGGAATTCACGGCTGGTGCAGGGTGTTTTTCGCGCGATCACTCGAGCGGCGACCACATCTGCGACGGTGCTCATCTCGGGCGAAAGCGGCACGGGGAAAGAGCTTGTGGCACGAGCGATTCACTACGGAAGCAGCCGCGCCTCAAAGCCGTTCGTGCCTGTCAATTGTGGCGCAATTCCGACAGAGCTCTTCGAAAGCGAGCTTTTCGGTCATGTGAAGGGCGCATTCACCGGTGCCAGCGAATCCAGGGCTGGATTTTTCCAGACCGCGGATGGCGGCTCGATCTTCCTTGACGAGATCGGCGAAATGAGCCTTGCGATGCAGGTGAAGCTGCTCAGAGTGCTGCAGGATCAGGAGGTGTGGATGGTCGGCGCTACTCGACCGCGCAAAGTTGATCTCCGTGTGCTTGTGGCTACTAATAAGGATCTAGCAGCACTTGTCAAGAAAGGGACTTTTCGGGAAGACCTCTATTTCAGGCTGAGCGTTCTGACGATGACAGTTCCTCCTCTGAGGGAACGCGATGACGACATTCTGCTGCTGGCCGAGTATTTTATCACGAAATTCGCCGAAGAAGCAGGTCGACCGGTACCGGAGTTTTCCGAGAACGCCTTAAAAGCGCTGAAGCACTACGCGTGGCCGGGTAATGTGCGCGAACTCGAAAACATCATACAGCGACTGGTAATAATGACCGATAGCAGCACGATTGATGTACCTGATCTTCCGTCGCTGATGCGCTTCACTGTATCGCGGGAAAGCGGTCTGCATCGCACGCTTGCCGAAGTCGAAGCAGAATACATCAGGAATGTGCTGGCGAGTGTCGGTGGCAACAAGACCAGAGCTTCCGAAATTCTTGGGATCGACCGCAAGACTCTCCGCGAGAAGCTTAAGCACTCCGATGAGAATCGGGGAGAATGACCTCGCGGTGGGGTATTTCTCCCCACAGGTGCAAGATTCCCCGCTTTCTCAGTCCACTTTTGGCCAATTATCGACGCTTTTCTGATTCCGCAGACTGGTCGTGGGGCATTCCAGATTCTCAGAAGTTCCCCCGTTACGAATTCTTGCTCCTATCACAATGAGGATACATGATTTAGCAGGAGGGCTCTTTCATGCCCTTGTGTGGCGACTTTATACCGATGTCTCTGTATCGTGATGGCACACCTTTTGCGGTTACTCCAGTCGGATGGTTGACGAACGAAGAAAGACGAAATCAAGAGACCCACTGGAGGTAATAGAGATGTCAGATACAAGAATCACCGGAAGAGAAGCTGCCAAGTTCAGCAGGACCACAGATGGCCAGCAGCCCGAAGGCCTTTGTATGACGTGTGAATATTCGCCATCGTGTGCCTTCACAAAGCTGAGCGTGCAGCCGGTTGTGTTTTGCGAGGAGTTCATAGAGGGAACCAAACCTGACGTCGCCAGCGCCGGCAATACCAGGCAGCGGGCCACTGACTTCCAAGTGGATTTCACGATGAAGGGTCTCTGTATGAACTGCGACAATCACGGGGACTGTGCTCACGAGAAGCCATTCGGCGGGATCTGGGAGTGCGAGAATTATTCGTAGTGATGCGATGTGTCACGAGGTCTGCGCTTAGATTCTCGCACTGGGAAAAACGATCTGGCATATAGTCCGGCATTGCACGAGCGGGATCTTCCCATAGAGATCGCATATCGTCGTCAGAATTGCGCCCGGCTGCTACAAGCAGTCGGGCTTTTCATTTTCATCGTAGCAATTGAATGTGGGGCTACAAGCCGAGTTGGATGGCTACGCCGCATAATAGAAGCGCAAAGCCGGCGAGTGCGTGAGAGTACATTTCCAGTTTGTGGAACGGTACAAGGGTTAATCCTGCCGACAGCATCAGCACCGATGCAACCATCGTCGCAATAGTCACAAGGCTGAAGACGAGTACAACCAGAATGACACCGTTAAAGCTTTGCTGCGCGGCTGGATACATCAGTATCGGGATAAGCGGTTCGCACGGTCCGAGCACGAACACAGTGAACAGAATCCAGGGGGTAATGCTGCCCTGCTTCTCGTGAGTGTGG
>JAHJOQ010000121.1 GCA_018820315.1 Candidatus Zixiibacteriota bacterium
CTCTTCTTAGATAATATCTTCAAGTCTCAGCTTGTTAAAACTAACGCAAGGGGGTACCTTCATGTTCAGTATCCCTAATCATTTCGTTGCAGCTATTGCGGGCAGCGCCAAAACTGCGCGTTAGTCCGAATGGGGCAGACGAGGAAGTTGCGATTCACGCGATCCTCTGTCAGCGCACAAGGACATGCGCCATCCGCAATCGGCTTGACATCGTGTCAATGACATCGTGTCAATCTTCTTGACAGCTCATTAGGCTGAGGTTAATTAGTATTTTGTCACACAGACAGACAACTGTGATTGCCCAATATGCAGATTCAACTCGAACCGCTGACAAGAGATAACTTCCCAATCATCCGTGATTGGATTGATCCACATGTGTTTCACATATTCAGGGCTCCTGTTGACGATACTCAACTCGAAAAGCTGCTTTCGAAAGAGAGCGGCGGCGTTCTAGCGGAAATCGGAATGCGTGCTGTTGATCCCGAAACGCACAATATTGTTGGTTTGCTCCACTCCGTTCTCGATTGGCAAAATGATTGCGCTCACATCCAGCAGATCGTTGTTGATCCTGTCAGACGCGGTAAGGGTTACGGATCTGCAATACTCGCTGATTTCCTGCAACTTTGCTTCGACGGCCACAAACTTCATCGCGTTCAGATCTTCACAGAGGAGAACAACAAGGCTGCTATGGCATGCTACGAGAAAGTCGGCTTTCAGATCGACGGTCTTCTTCGTGACAGAGTAAAGACTGAAGTCGGATACCTCGGAACATACGTCTTTTCTATACTGAGCAGTGAATTGTCTCCTGGAACGGATTCCTGACGGTGCTTCGCGCTGCTGATGTTTGCAGGCAAGATGTCAGGATCTCCTTACTTCGTTCGGACCTGCTCTTCGCTTCGCTCAAGCAGGCAAGGATCACTGACCTACGCATCTATGCATAGTCGATGCAATTTGGTCATTGCGATAATACCGTAAATCGTTATCTTCGGGGCTATGATGGAGGGCACTAAGAGCTTCTACAAGTATGTCTTGCCCGCAATTCTATATGCGGTGGTGATCTTCATTGTATCGTCGATCCCGTCGCTGACTCCCCCCAGACTCGGTACAAGCTGGGATGACAAGATATATCACTTCATAGAATATGCAGGTTTCGGTTTCCTGATTTTCCGGGCATTCCTGTCCTGGAAACAGACAAGTCCGGTCGGACGACGCACCCTGCTGACTCTGCTGATCGGCATTTCCATCGGTGCTGTCGATGAACTCCACCAGCATTTCATTCGAAATCGTGTGCCGGAGTTTTCCGATTGGTATGCCGATTCCGCCGGTATTGTCGCAGGCACAATCGCCGCTTTGCTGTTGGTCTGGTTTGTCCGGTCCCGTCTTAGGGGCAGATAGCTGCATCATTTCTTGCTTTTTGGGCAATCAGTCCATATTTTACCCGCCGAAATCTTGGAAATGCAAAGGTGATCGACAGAATGAGACAATTCAGCGAGCTTCAAAGAACACATACATGCGGTGAACTGTCACTGGCAGACGCCGGCAAGATCATAACACTCAATGGCTGGGTGCATGGCAGGCGTGACCACGGCGGGCTGATTTTCATCGATCTGCGTGACCGCTACGGTGTCACCCAGGTTGTCTTCCGGCCAGAGACTGTGTCGGCAGACATTCTCAAGACTGCCGGGAAGCTCGGGTATGAATTCGTTGTTTCTGCGAGCGGAAAGGTGGTTCCTCGCCCCGACGGGATGAAGAATCCCGATATGGTTACGGGCGAGATCGAAATCGAGGCCACCGAGCTGACCATTCTGTCTGAATCTGCTACACCGCCGTTTCTGATCGAGGATAATCCCGACGCCAGCGAGGAGCTTCGCCTGACATACAGGTATCTCGATCTGCGCCGTGAACCGCTGAAGAATAACATGATCTTACGGCACAGATTCGTGAAATCGATCCGCGATCATCTCGACAGCGAGGGATTCCTCGAAATCGAGACCCCGATGCTGATTAGGTCGACGCCGGAAGGTGCGCGAGATTATGTGGTACCGTCGCGTGTGAGTCCGGGAAGATTCTATGCATTGCCGCAGTCACCGCAGTTGTTCAAGCAGATTTTGATGATTTCCGGTTTCGACAAGTATTTTCAGATGGCGCGATGCCTGCGAGATGAGGATCTCCGCGCCGACCGTCAGCCGGAGCATACGCAGATCGATATGGAGATGAGCTTTGTCACTATAGATGACGTATTTTCGACGACCGAGCGGATGATGGCGTATGGTTTCAAGAAGACAATCGATGCCGATATCAATACACCGTTCCCGCGCTATAGCTACGATGATGTCATGAACCGCTATGGCTCCGACAAGCCGGACCTCAGAATCAAGCTCGAGTTGGTGGATCTGTCTGAGGCGGTCAGGGAGTGCGGATTCAAAGTTTTCTCCGATACGGTGGAATCGGGAGGAGTCGTCAAGGGACTCACGATTCCGGGCAAGGCTGACTTATCCCGCAAGCAGATATCCGACATCGAGGAATCAGCAAAGGCGCTTGGTGCGAAAGGACTTGCATATATTGGCAGAGCCGATGATAAGCTGAAGTCGTCAGTCGCGAAATTCTTTGGTGAGACAGAACTTGAAGGCATATTCAAAGCTGCAAATGTCAATATCGGCGACATGCTGTTTATCGTGGCTGATTCGAGGACAACTGCGAACAAGGTGCTTGGCGGATTGCGCACTCAGCTGGGGCGTGAATATGGTATCGTCGATAATGCGAGATGGAATTTTCTCTGGGTGATGGATTTCCCGCTGTTTGAGTATAATCCGGACGAGAAGCGCTTTGACGCGATGCACAATATCGTAACGTCCCCCAAAGAAGCCGATATTCCGTTGCTTGATGCCGGATTCGATCAGTCCGTCGAAGAGCTTGGCGAGGATCACCCGTGGGGGAAAATTCTCGCGAATCAGTATGATCTTGTCCTGAATGGAACAGAAATAGCGTCGGGCGGCATTCGTAATCACCGCAGAGATATACAACAGAAAATTCTGAATGTCCTTGGAATGAGCGACAGTGAAGCCGAAGAACGTTTCGGATTTCTCCTAAAAGCTCTGACTTTTGGCGCACCTCCTCACGGCGGCATAGCGCCGGGACTCGACAGGATTGTGGCTATTATGTGCGGCTCGACATCGATTCGCGATGTGATAGCATTCCCGAAAACTACGGCTGCACAATCACTTATGGATGCCGCGCCATCGACTATCGACCCGAAACAGCTTCGGGAATTGAAGCTCAGAGTGGTCGATGATGACAAGTGAGGCTGCATATTTAACTCTCCGACAGCCAAAAAACTTTTGAACTTTTGACCGATATAATTTATAATTGATGGATTGGAGGCTGACTCTTCGATTTTGGAAGATACTGTTCGAAAACAGATTACTTTGGACGGCGTGGACCTAAGACTTGTCTTTGGTCGCAATGATGTCCATTTGAAGATAATCGAAGATCAGTTCAACGCCCGCATTGTAGCTCGCGGGTCGGAGATCAGTATTGAAGGGGATAGTCAGGAAGTAGATCGGGTTATCAGTCTCTTCAATGATCTTTCCACCTACCTAAGCCGGAATTTTGAACTTCCCGAGCGATATCTCTGGTACGCTATAACTATGATTAAGGAAAATGGCGAGGGGCCTGCTGAGAGCCTTGACGCAGAGACTGTCATCTCCACGCTGTCGCAGGAGCCTGTAGCCCCGAAAACGCTGGGACAGAAAAGGTATACCTCAGCTGTCGCTAAACATGACATCGTGTTCTGTATCGGTCCTGCCGGAACGGGAAAGACATATCTGGCAGTCGCGCTCGCAGCGGCTGAGCTTAAACGGAAGTCTGTCCAGAGGATAATTCTGACACGGCCGGCGGTGGAGGCTGGTGAGTCACTTGGATTTCTTCCAGGGGATATCCGCGCCAAAGTCGATCCGTATCTGAGGCCGGTCTACGACGCCCTGCATGACTTAGTGGAGCCGGAGAAGACAAAGAAATTGATGGAACTCGGCATTATCGAGATTGTTCCTCTGGCGTTCATGCGTGGAAGAACGCTCAACAATAGCTTTGTTATTCTCGATGAAGCCCAGAACACGACTACGGCGCAGATGAAGATGTTTCTGACCCGTCTCGGATTGAATTCTCGGGCTATCATAACCGGAGATGTTACACAGATCGATCTTGACAAGAGCAAACTGTCGGGGCTGATAACGGCTGAAAGGATCCTGAAGGGTATTTCCGGAGTGAAGTTCGTGCATCTTGATGAGAAGGATGTTGTCCGCCACCATCTCGTGATGGAGGTCATCAAGGCATACGAGCGCCACGAGAAGCGCAGGAAATAATGGCCATCACTTATGTTTAGATTACTTCAAAGAGCAAAGAGATTCATTCGGGCGAAGCTCAAACTGGAAACGGCCCGCACGGTCTGGGAGGAACGTCCTCCGAGATGGACCCTGAAAATTACCGCCCTGATCCTGGTGATAGCGCTAATAACGGCAATATATCCGATCAGGATGACATTCCTGCCAATCTCGCTTCCGAAACTTGGAGACATTGCAACTGAGGATGTCATTGCTCCGATCGACTTTCCTGTCGAGAAGAGTCCGGAAGTGTTGCAGGAGGAGACGGCGAACGTCGTCAAGCTGGCTCCACTTGTTCTTGATTTCAATGAGTTCACGTATGATAGCATCATTACGAGGATTGACTCATTCTTTTCTGCAGCTCTGAACCTAAAGGCAGGTAACAGTAACCTCGACAATCAGACCCGGCGTCTGAGACTTTTCTTTCCCGAATTCAATGAGAGCACTTTGAGGCAGTTTCTGACTCTTGATTCCATCCGGAACTACAAGGCCCCTGTCAAGGCCGCTGTCTCGGATGTCTACTATGCGGGAGTGTTTGAGAACAGCGATGCAATCCAGAATATTGATAACGAAAACGTGCTGATTGTCAAATCGAATGTCAGGACTCCGCTGAAGAGGGACCAGATTGTATCGATGGACGAAATCGAAGCATTTGCAGCCCGTTCGTTCAATTATCAGGACCAGACAATCGGTAAGTTGCTCGCCACATTAATCGCCGGTCTTGCCAGGCCGACTCTTACGGTGGACTATCCGCAGACCGAACGTGAGAAGACTCTTGCTATAGCTCGTTTGCCTCGTGAGGAATTATCGTTTAAGGCGGGTGACGTGGTACTGCGCCGCAATCACAAAGTAGAGTCAGTGCATCTGAAATGGCTCGATGCTCTGGCGGAGCACAGGGTAAAGACGGAGGAGAGTGCAAGTATCTGGCAGTTGATACTGCCGATTCTGACCAGGGCTATGTTTGTTGGGTTCATCCTGTCGATATTTGCCGCCTTTCTCTATTTCTTCAAACGGCGCGAGGCATTCACCGGGGCTGGTATTCTGGCGGTCATCATTTTGATACTTCTTCAGGTTACTCTGGATTACCTGATCGGATTCAAACTGGATCTCTCGTCCTATCTCGTTCCATTTGCGATAGGATCGCTGTTGTTCGCAATCCTGTTTGGTCTCGAAGTCGGTCTTGTGGCGACTTTTTCCCTCGCAATTCTGACCGGAGTCCTCAACAATTTCGATTTCACTTCGGCGTTCGTGCATATGGCCACCGGTTCGGTAGCCTGTTTCTCTGTGCGGGTTGTCCGACGCAGGTCCGATTTCTATCGATCGATACTCTACATTTCTCTGACATATATATCGCTGATCTATCTGCTGGAGTATCTGCGCTTCACCGAGCCGGAGCAGATGATTGTCGAGTTCGGCTATGGCATACTGAATGCAGTCCTGGCGCCGATTCTGGTCATGGGCATATTGCCGATATTCGAATCGATTTTCAATTTGACTACCGACATAACGCTGCTTGAGCTTTCCGACATGAATCATCCGCTTCTGCGGCGCCTGGCAATCGAGGCACCCGGCACATATCATCATTCGATAGTTGTCGGAAATCTCTCGGAGAAGGCGGCTGAAGCAATCGGAGCCAACTCCCTTCTCGCGAGGGTCGGTGCATACTATCACGATATCGGAAAGATGGAAATCGCGGAATATTTCGTCGAAAACCAATCCGGGATCAGGAATAAACATGAGAAGCTTACGCCGAGCATGAGCGCACTGATCATCGGCTCTCATGTCAAGAAAGGTGTCGATCTTGCAGATCAGTTTGATCTCCCTGACAAGATTTCTTATTTCATCGAGGAGCATCATGGCACCACTCTGATGTCGTTCTTCTACAGCAAAGCGAAGGAATCAGGCAGTAACGGCGATTTGAATGAGGACGATTTTCGTTATCCCGGTCCCCGGCCGAATTCGCGCGAGACTGCAATTGTCATGCTGGCAGATTCCATTGAGGCAGCCAGCAGAACGCTTGATGATCCTAAACCGAGCAGAATTCGCAATATGGTAAAACGGATTATCAACGACAAATTCCAGGCGGGAGAACTTTCGCACTCCGAATTGACTATGCACGATCTTGGTTTGATCGAGGAAAGCTTTGTCAATATGTTGATTGGTGTATTCCACGCTCGGATCGACTACCCTCAGAAGGAGGAAGCTGAGTGAGCGGGGTACGAACATCAGTGATAAATACAACGAGAAGACGACCGATACCTTCAAAGAGGATCGCCCGGCTCGCCAGATTAATATTCACCGGTGAGCGCAGGGCAGGGCACCTCAATATCATAATGGTTGGCGATACGAAGATGAAGTCACTAAACTCCCGGTTTCGCGGGACCGATCGAACCACTGACGTTTTGTCTTTCTCTATCGATGAGGACGAGTCCGACCAACCTCCCTCTCTGACAGGCGAAATTTACATTTCCGTTCCGCAAGCCGTTCGGCAAGCGAAGTCTGCGGGCCATGATGTCTCCGACGAAATACTATTTCTAGCCTCGCATGGAATGCTGCATCTTCTCGGCTATACACATTCGACGAAGCGCGATTTTAAGCGTATGGTAGATAAGCAGATACATTACCTCAACAGGCTCTACAGGGAATCATGATAATTGCGGCACTCATACTGATATATGTAATCATTATCTACCTTGCATTCACGGTGAATGTATTTCAGTTCGGTCTCCTGCTGTTTGATAATGCCGACGGGGACTCGTTCAGCGATCTTGATGATTCTCGGCGCAGGAAGCTCAACGTGTTCTTCGAAGATCTGACATCATTCAATCATTTCGTGACCTTGTACGATAACTTTGCAGCCATCACTACTGCTGCGATAGCCCTCTATTTCGCCGGTAAGCTGTCTAATGGGACCCCCATCCTCTATGCCGCGTGGGCTGTGCTGGCACTGATCGTGACCCTTCTCGTGAATCTTGTAGTAGCGCAGACGATGTCCAAGAGAGTTCCGAGCAGGTGGATAGAGAAAACTCTTAAGTCACGTTTATCCATGATTCGGTTTCTCTATATGCTGTTCAGACCATTCGTTCGGGCGCTCGGCATACTCATGGAGAAATTCAAACGGGAGCATCTTTCGGAGGAGCAAAAGGAGGATATGGTGGAACGGGCGATTGAATCTCTAGCAGATTCCGCCGGGCTGAATGAGCCTCTCGTCGAGGAGGATGAGAAGGAGATGATCGGGAATATCTTCGAACTCGATCAGACTGCGGTGAAGGAGATCATGGTGCCTCGGACAGAGATGACGGGAATATCTATTTTTGCTGATTTTGATGAGATACAACGAATAGCCATTGCCTCCGGACACTCACGGTTTCCTGTGTTCGCAGAAGACCTGGATAACATCAAGGGAATTCTGTATGTCAAAGATTTGTTTGCCAATTTCCCCCTGCCCATAGACAACTTCAGCGTCTCGGATTTCATGCGCAAACCGTACTTCGTTCCAGAGACCAAGAAAATATCTGACCTGCTTAACGAGCTGAAGCTGAGTCATAAACACATAGCGATCGTCGTCGACGAATACGGTGGCATCGCCGGCTTGATCACGTTGGAAGATGTGATTGAGGTAATTGTGGGTGACATCCAGGATGAACACGACATCGAGGAGGCTGATATCGTCAAGCTGGACAATGGTTCGATCAGGGTCGACGCAAATATCTCGATAGAGGATATTGCAGATCATCTGGGGGTTGAGATCGACGACGGCGAGTTCGAGACTGTAGGGGGGCTGATCTATGATCTGGTCGGAAGCCTTCCTCGCGTGGGGCAGATTGTCTCAAGTGAGCATTTTGAATTCACCGTTGAGAGAATGGAAGGTCAGCGCATCGAAACAGTCAGAGTGCAATTGCGCCAGAAGAACTCACATTAGTTGCATCCGCTTTCTTATCGCCCATTCAGTCGACAGAAGTAAAAGCACCGCAAGCATGATTATCCAGTGATTCGCGAGAGGATATTCCTTCCTCGATCTGAGCTCACCGGATGCAAAATCCGCCTGGGTCAGAAGGCTATCCAGCATCGAAATCGGATAGTGTCGGCCTCCCGTGGTCGCAGCAATTTCCCGAAGCAGGTCTTCAGTTTCGTAGAGAGTCTCTTCTTCCAAAGAAAACGCCTCCACCACAAACCTGCCTGAGATCTTTGCTTCCGTCTTGTCGCCGCGAATTAGTTCTGCCGAATAGCTGTAGTTGCCATGGTCCAGCAAATGCATGTCTGTCTTCATTTTTCCGGGTGCAATTCTGACCATCGAAGAAATCAGCGTGTCGGATGTGGTGGCGGAATCCGGAATGACAGTCAGGATCACCGATCCATCATCGATCGCCTGATAGCTTTCGTCCAGCAACGATGCCGAGAATGTCACACGTTCACCCGATTTAAAGACTGATTTGTCAGGTGCAATTCTGACCCTGTCGACATCTTCGGTCGTCACGAGCCACCTGACGCAACTGTTGATGAATGTGCGGTACTCATCACCGGTACCACCGCGACCTTTCGAGAGAAACTCAGCCTTCCAGAGCGGGACGAAGCAGGTCGTGAGTACCTTGCCTTTCTCCACACGATTGATCGTGACGAGTGGAATCAGATTGCCTCCGAAATCGGGGTTCTGATGTACTGCGAGAACGGTGGCCCCCGGTTTCTCTTTGCCGGCCGTCACATATGCCTCAAACGGTGGCATGTCATCCCATTGTTTCTGCAATCGCGAAGCTGTTTCGGCAATCTGCATCACCGGATGATACTCTCCCTGCTTGGTCAGACGCAGGTGGAAATCTCCGTCCTGACGGAGGGTTGGCGGACTGGCGAATTCAAACGGGAGCAGATCGGCGAGCGGTCCGGACGGCGTCGAACGTGCGAATTCCGCACCAAGCAGGAAGAATACTGCCTTGCCATAGCTCGAAAGGTAGCTCGAAAGCGCATCGCCCTTCGATGCGAGTATCGAAGGCGAGTAATCCACAAGAATGACAAGGTCGTATTCGGCCAGCTTATCGGGGGACTGAGGAAACGGCGTTGTTCTTAGCTTTCCGGATCGATCAAACACCGAAAGATCGCAGTCGAAATCTTCCGATTCGTCGAGAACGCGCTTCAGGAATGTGACTTCCCAACTCAGGTATCCCGCCGCGACAAGAATCTTCTGCTTGGATTTCAATATTTTCATCGAGAATGACCGAACGTTGTTGTCTGTGAGTTCCTCCCCGGACTGCTTTGGCAACGAAACCGAGAATGTCCTGATCCCTTCTTCCGGGGGCACGAAATCGATTGTCCTGGTCTGTCGTGATGCCCCGCCTGTGAGAGTGATGTCTTCTGTAGCGAGTGTTTTGCTACCTGATCTGATCCTTACCGGAAGAGATAGGCCATCATACCCGCGAGATTCGATCTCGACTTCGATCTGAGACTGACGGCCCGCGTAACCGACCTCATCGTGAGTCATTCTGACTATCCTCACGTCATTCGATGATCTCTGCGGCCCGAGATCAAGCGCATAGACCGGCACCGACAACTCCGACGCTGCTTTCAGAGGGTTGGTGCCGCTGTTTACCAGACCATCGGAGATGACTATAACTCCCTGCAAGTTCTGCTCGCTATATTTCTCTCTCATATTGGTCAGGCAGTCGCCAAGGGCAGTACGTTTCCCGTCAAAACCGAGCGTATCATCGAGCGTCTCAATCGAATCTGAGAACCGATAATCATCTCTGATGAACTCGTCGCCCACCTCGCCGGGAAATGGGTTCTCCGACAGCCACTTCAACACTTCCCGCTTAGTCTGGAAATCCTCGACGTTCTTCACGCTTTCACTGTTGTCGAACAGCACAGCCACATGCGGAGGAAGCTCTTTTACAAGCAGATAGGAAAAGACCGGCTCTGCCAGAGAGAATAGAAGCAGAGTTATTGCAGCTGATCGCAGGATGCCAAGAAAGACTCTCATACCTTTCGAGAGGGGCGGATTGGTGCGACGATAATAAAACAGGACAAATGTCAGCAATGCTATCGCCAATAGTATTGCGGTCATAAGCCAGTAACCGCCAAATGATAAGAACATATCCTGCAAACAGACTCCTCGGTTACTCGGAACAATCCCTCTATAAAGGGTTACGAGAAGGGTGTGTCAAGCGCATTATGCCATGCACGTTAAGGCATACGTCGACAGCGGCCTGCGGTTCCCGGTGTGATTGTGCTTTCGCAAAGGGCCGAGAGCTGTTAATTTGCGAATCCTGTCTCTGCATTAATGGCTGCGAGCTGGTCTTTGATCAATATGCAGGACAGTCCGGATCTTAGGAACTCTGAAACCATGAAAGGAAGATCTCATGAGACTGGTAGGAGTATTATTGGCGGGTGTTCTTGTTCTGTCAGCGTGTGCCGTCGCCGGTGATTTCGATATGGCGCCAATCACCAACGAGATATCATTCTACAAGAATACAAATGACAGCTTCAACGAACTCGGGCAGACACTGCAGATTATCTCAATCAATTCATTCAAGTCGCTGACATGGTTCAATTTTGAATTCACGGGGGATTTCAACTGGGACATGACCGAGGGGCAGGATTATGACTACTATATAGAACTTAGCCTGGTGAAGAACATCACATCCAAGCTGAGCTTCAATTATCAGCGCATCTACGGCACTTTTGTTACCGAACCGGTCAATCAATTTGGGCTGAGGTTGTCGCTGTAGCTACGCTGTCAGGAATCCTTTCCTGACAGCTGAGTAAATCGGGCAGGAAAGGAATCCAGCCCGCGCGGAACATGACGAGATTGCCACGCTTCGCTCGCAATGACAGCGTTTGGGGTTTTTCAACAATCCCGAAGGTGGGGACCCATTGCCAGCAGCGCGGACCATGAACTCGACAGCTTGCTAGCCACTGTTGTTCTGTTGAAGAACGGCATCCAGAAAATCGGCAGAACCCTTCGAAGCTCAGGGGTTGCCACTCCGCTACGCTTCGGGATTCTGCCCTACAGTGCCGCTAGCAGACTCTCCGTGATCACCTTGGCGCCATGAATCGATTTGATATTTCGACCAGACGTGACCATCGATGTGAGATCGCCGGATGTGCGCAGTCTTGTGATCATTTCGCCGAGTGTTTCAAATTGATGCCGATTTGTCAATTCCAACCCGCATTTGGATTGCAGCACGAAGTCAAGATTCTGCGGAGCAAAAGTCCCGATAGGGGGTGCAATCATCAGCATCGGCAGACCAGCCCCCACCGCCCAGTTGACTCTTTCGTGCGGAGCCGCACAGAAGAGATCGAGTTGTGGCAAGTAACTCATACTCCTCGTGGTCTCTTCTTCTCGTGACTCTGCAGAGACGACAACGGTTGTTCTACAGGCCAACGCTACTTCATTACCGAAATCAAGCGCAGCATTCTCATCGAATCGCCGGACTTTCTGTACAAGTCTATCGATCTGGCGTTTGTCACTCCCCCAGAAGAATTGAACGCGATGACCTGCTCTGCGACAAGATTCGGCGGCAGCGAGCATGAGATCGATATGTCTTTTAGGATACGCTCCCGATATGAAGAAACCTATTGTAAGGGGCGTGTAATGTCGTTCGATTCTCGCAAGTCGCGCGTTCACAACTTCGTCCACATCGGCTAAGAGCTCCGGTTCCAGCACAAGCCCCGTCTCAAATAGAGAATCCGCGTCAACTCCCTGACTTCGCATCTTCTCGGCTGTTTCGGGAAGGGGGACATAGATTCTCTCGACGCCCGAGGTGACACTTTCTCTCGGAGCGGCGATTTCACCGTGGAGATAGAATACGCGATGATCGGATTTGAGCATGTTTGCCAGCAGCGGATGCGCAACCAGGCAGATGCCGTCGTAGTTATCGACATACTTCAGTAAATCGCGCTGTAGAATCTTTATCAGATGCGAATCAGGATCAAATTCAGATTTGCCTGACCTCAGGCTGCCATAGATATCCGAGATCAATCCCCCTCTCGATCCAGTGCGATATAACCACTTGATAGCCTTCCATGCCGTAAGAGCTGTGCCTCTGGATACTTCGAATATCGATGTGATCCGAAGCTTCTCACATTCCTGCGGATGGTGCACCCGCATATATCTCAGCACGGAATCGAGATAATTCGGATGCCCCCTGCCGATGTCGGTATATATGATTGTGATGGATGGTCTATCTATGGTCATCTCAACGAGCTTGCTGCGGTGTGGTTTCTGCGGTTTTCACGCAACACCTGAGCTACTCAAATTTATATCGGTTTGTGATCGGCATGCGGCGATCTTTTCCGAATCCGCGTGGGGTGATTTTCACGCCGGGTGCGGCCTGACGCCGTTTGTACTCGTTGATATCGACCATGCGGATCACTTTTTGTACTTCTTCGAGATCAAATCCGAGTTTGGCAATCTCCCGGGGAGACTCACCGAATTCCACATAGCGTTTGAGCATCGCATCGAGTATGTCATAAGGCGGGAAATAGTCTGTATCGACCTGATTTTCCCTCAGTTCTGCGGAAGGTGGCTTTGAGATAATTAGTGGCGGAATGATACTGCCGAGTCCATACTTTCGGGACATTCGATTCATCCATCTCGCCAGACTAAACACCATTGTCTTGTATAAGTCTTTCAGGATCGCAAACCCACCCGCCGTATCGCCGTAGAGCGTACAGAATCCGATTGCGACCTCGCTCTTGTTGCCGGTGTTGAGAACAAGCCAGTTGAATTTGTTCGCAAGCGCCATGAGGATATTCCCCCGTATGCGCGCCTGGATATTCTCCTCTGTGACGTCTTCTTCCAGCCCTTCAAATGTAGAACTGAGAGTGTCGGTATAATTCTTCAGTAGTCCATCGATCGGATATTCTACAAGTTTGACGCCGAGATTCTGAGCAAGTTTGCGGGCGCCGAGGGCGCTTTCCTTGCTGGTGTAACGCGTCGGCATAAAAACCAGATGCAGGTGGTTGCTGCCGACAATATCGTGCGCAATCGCAGCCGTCAGCGCTGAGTCTATGCCTCCCGATAATCCGATCACAACATCCGTGAATCCGTTCTTCTTGATATAGTCACGTGTGCCCGTCACCAGCGCGTTGTAGATTTCCTCTTCACGGGAGCGCGGGGGATCGGCGATCTGTGTCGAGATGCGAATCGATTTGGCCACAGGGCTGTATTTAACGGTGATCTCGGTAACATCGGGGAATTGATCGGCAAGCTTGACGATACGTGGGGTGAATTTCTTCCGACGGGACCGCTTCTTCAACTGCTCGATAGGAATGTCTACCGTCAAAAGATCTTCGTGAAACATCCCGGCAAGCGCAATCAGCTCACCGTTCGGGTCCATCACGAAAGACGATCCGTCGAATACAAGCTCGTCCTGACCACCGACGATGTTTACGTACGCATAATATACGCCGTTGCGCTTTGCGAAGCGCTTGAACATTTCGAATCGCTCCCTGCTCTTGCGGATATGATAGGGGGAGGAGTTGATGGTCATAACAAGCCCGGCGCCGTATGCTGACTGCAGTTCGCCTGGCCCCGGATTGACCCAGATATCTTCGCAGATGTTGATTCCGAAACGGAAATCACCAAGATCATATACTGGAATTTCGGGTCCGCTCACAAAATAACGCTGCTCATCGAACACGCCGTAGTTGGGTAAACAGACCTTCTTGTACGAATGGACGAGCTTGCCGGAACAAATCAGCGCAGACGAGTTGTAGAGCCTGCCTCCACACTCCTCGACATAGCCGATCACGGCCATCGGAGAGAATCGCTGCCTGACAAGTTCCTTCAGGTATTTCAGATTGTCCCGACAGAACTGTTGCTCGAGCATCAGGTCCTCGGGAGGATATCCCGGCAATGCCAGCTCGGGGAACAGCACGATATCAGATTGCCTGTTCTCCGCCTCGTGGATCGATTCGAGTATCAACTCTGAGTTGTGTCGCAAACCTCCGACAATCGGATTTATCTGAGCAAGGGAGATCCTGAATGATGTACTCATAGTTTCCTAAAATAGTACGAACATCCGATACTGTCAAACGGATTGATTTGAAATCTTGAAGGGGGCCCGATGACACGAATTTCGCCTGTTGGCGACACACGGGGAATTTACTCCTTGACCAAAGCCTTCCCATAGGCGGCCTACGTCCCTACGCTCCAGTATTCGTAGTTGATAGAACCGTAGCAGTGACAGAAAAGAAACCTCAGGTCTGGCTGACCTGAGGTTTGCTGAAACGCAGTTTATGAAGAAGTGGGGAATCTGCTTTAGAATCTGATTCCAAATGAGAATCTGTGCACGGAGTCGAGACTTCCGAAGTCTGACCATGCGTAGTCGATGACCAGAGCCGAACTCTGCGTCGGACTCAGGATCACACCGGCACCAAGCGTCAAACCTTCCTCTTCATACTTAAACTTGTATCCTGCCCTCATAGCGACCATGCTATTCCAGAGATACTCGCTTCCGAGCGAAAGCTGTTGAACATTATCGTTTGGATGCTTCGCTTCGGCAGCGATTGTCCAGGTTGACATTGAAGTCTCGACGAGATCATAGGCGCATCCAATCCTGAATGTCAGAGGAAGATCGTATTCTTCAGTCAGGTACGATGCGTTGATCGGGTCGTAGTTTGCATTGTCCGGATCTCTGCTATATTTGAAATTGAGATCTGATCCCGAGAATTTCAGGCCTTGCCCCAGATTCGAAATGTTCAACCCGACTCTGAGGTTTTTATACCCGGTCTTGAACAACGTACCAATATCGAATGCGATGCCCCTGCTGCGAGCCTGGGCAATGCGCTCGGAAACATACTTCATCTTGATTCCGGCAGAAAATCTGTCGGTCAAACTGCGAGCATATCCCGCCGATATCGAGAAGCTTGATGCATCAAAAGTGTTACCGGTGCCATTCGGCTCAAACACAGTAGTCTCTTCCATCTCACCGATGCCGAGTATCGTAGCCGAAAGGCCGAGTGTTCCTCCGAAGCCCATCGGTCTCACAAAGCTGATGAAATTCAGGCTCACATCTTCGATCCAGTCTACGCTGGTGAATGCGAATTCTGTTTCTTCCATCACGGCCATTCCTGCCGGATTCCAGTACATTGAATAGGCATCATCTACCACGGCTGAGGAAGCCTCGCCCATGCCGATATAGCGAGCGCCCATTCCGATTTTCAGGAATTGCGCTCCGGCGGTTCCGACCTTCGAGAATTCGCCCGCGTATCCTGCTGAAGCGATCAGCAGAAACGTGACAATTGCGATTGCAAGTATTTTGTATCTACTCAAGTTCATCACGCCACCCTCACTTTATTACAGCAAACTTACCGATTTTCGAACCATACTCGGAATCGACTGCATAGTAGTAGATTCCGGGGGCGATCCCTTGAGCATTCGACGAGCTGAGATCCCATGAAGCCGTACCGCCATTCTGAGAATGCTCAACAGTGCTGACCAGATCACCGGCCAGTGTGTATATCCGAACCGTGCAAATATCCGGGAGGTTTATGAACTCGAGTTTCCGCTGACCCTCGTTGTACTCCCATCCCGCACTGACAATGTACGGATTCGGAACGACCTTGATGTTGTCCAGACCATCTCTGGCAGCAGCGAAGTCGATACCGGAACCTTTGAATGTGAATACGTCATTCGGGCCGTTGATCGGTGCGCCATAGATTGTGATCGCGTCGCCGGGCCCCCATGTGTCCACGCCATCCGGATCGAGAACCAGCACCCAGCCTTGATGATACGGGAATCCTTCCGGATGCGGTGAACCGTCGTATGGGATATTCACAACCACGATATAGTCCATTGTGCCATCGTCGGGATTGTATGCCGTCCATTCGCCATCGTAATCCCAGTCGATGATCTCGGCTATCACCTGCTCATTGGTTGTAGTGTTCCATATTTCGAACGGAATTGCGACCGGTGTAACGTCATCCCACCACCAGTATCCTTCGGAGCCTTCGGTGGTGAATCTCAATTCGAAATCAGATCGGAAGTGCATTCCTCCGCCAAGCGGATAACCGGTCAGATCGCTGAGTGGCACCGGATCGTACGCAAGGCGCAGAGTCGTGTCTGACCCTGATGCAAACTCTGTCTGGTAGTATGCCTTTGAGCTGATTTCGCCATCCTGCACAAGCAGTCTGAATCCTTCGGTAACCAGCGCTTTCTCTTCGTCCGCCGTCTGATCGATCTGATGTGAGAGCAGTGTGTCACCGGTAGTGACGTTCAGGAGATGCCAGTATGTATAGTATGGATCATCGCTGAATCTCACTTCGTATTCATGGTCGACCATTTCAGCAGAGTTGAACTCGGTGACGACAATTCTGCCATCGCTGATCGCTCCGCTGTTTTCCGCCGTGTGCTTAACCGTGTTTTCGATAGGATAGTATCCCGCCGGCAAAGAATGCGGAATCACTGAGGCTGCATTCGATTCGCTGCCGGGATTGCCGTAAGCGGTCGAAAGCGGATCGAGATTCAATTCCGCGTTACCGACATCGTATGATACAATTGAGTACCAATATTCAAAGCCATTGATAGCGGTGCTATCGATGAAAGTGTGGTTTACGAAATCCGATTCATCCTGCTTTTCGAAGACAGCGAGTGGCATATAGCCAGGCCCCTCACTCAGATCGGGATTGACAATCTTCTTGCCCCAGGTCAGACCAAAATCGGTCGACCGGTACACTTTATAGCCAAGGAAGTCGATCTCGCCGCTGAATCTATCAGCCGTGGTCTCGGAGGCGTTATCCCACCAAAGCTTGACCATGCCGTCGTCAGCTTTCGCCGAGACTGTCGCCTCTTTCGGCGGCTCCGGTCCAATGAAATTGCTATTATAAATCGCTTGCGCCATATCGGCGTTGGCTTTCAAAATATCTTCATTAGGAGCTGCGACCAGCGCATACACTACGCGGACAGTCTTGCCGGCCTCCAAATTGATACCGCGAGTGCATTGAATGTAGTACTGGTCAGTGGGTGGAAGGCTTTCATCGAATTGCTCGCTGTCGATGAGCTCGAACTTTCCGGGATCGTTATCGGGAAGGTAATCCCACTGCCCGGTGCGAAACGCAGTCATACCGATTCCATCGGGAGTTTCGATATACTTTGTGCCCATCACTCCGGTCTCTGAGCCCCATCCTTCATCGTATCCATCTTCCTCGTAAGTCCACGCGAGGTTTCTCTCCTCATCGAAAGCAACCAGATCGCCCAGCCGTCCATTCTCATTTGTCGGTTCGTAGTAGCCACCGATGTCGAAGTCACAATAGAGACCGAACGCGAACTCGGAGTAATCTTCATCACTTGTATTAGTGATCTGCAGCACCACGAAAAGGTAATCCTGGTTGTAGCTGTAGTTCCACTGATATACCGTATGAGCTATCTCAATTCCTAAAAGGCTTGATCCGAGTGCATCGTCTGCCATCCTGAAATGGCTTTCCTGCTGTGCAATCGGTCCACCTTCAAGGTAAGTCTCCGTTGTCGGATCCCAGATCTGATTGTGCACCCAAATGCGATTATCAGGGTCCCAGACTTCCCAACCGTATGCCGGGTAGCCAATGCCGAATCCAATCGTATCCGACACATCGTACTCATAAGTGTCACTCGCTGTCGACACACTGATGCCGTACGTCTCATCTCCACTGACAATTCGCGGAATCGGCATCAAATCGTCATCTGTGTTGACAACAAGCGTATCGCCCGAGGCAGTTATCGCGCCCATCCAGTACTTAGCCTCAGCAAGATAGTCGTGGCCTGAGTTTTTGGGCCACTCGCCGGAAGGCAACCACTGGTAGCTGTATCCTCCGATAATGCCCCAGTTTCCCACAGTCGTCACGATATTACCCTTATCGTGAGTAATAAGATCGCGAACTTGCGGCGGCGGCAGTTGGGGCGCCATGTTGATCGCATATGCAGTCTGCGCAAGTAATGCAATCAGTACTGCGACTGCGACCGGAACTGCTCTTGAAACCTTTTTGACAACCATTTATACTACTCCAACCTTCTCAGTTAAAATACGAATTCCAGGCCCCAGCGAATCCTTCTCGGTGTATCGAAATTCTGTGGATCCATCGCTAAGAGGCTATAAACGCGATTAACATCCGCTGTGGTGATTGGTCCCGGCCCGTCAGGATCAACAGTGAGTGAGAAATCTCTTCCATCGTCGTCCGGCTTGCCGGTGTTAGAATAGACAGCCAGAACATTTCTGCGGTCAAACAGATTCTCTACCTCTACGAAGAGCGATATGAACGTTTCGCCAGTCTCGCCGAAATAGTAATCCTTGTTCAGTTTGAGGTCGACCGTGTATGTGGCTGGCTTGCGTCCTTCGTTCAGCAGGCCAATTCTGTTTCCATCCTGATCGGTCTTTGTATACGGCATTCCGCTGCCATAGCTGAACAGAACGTTTGCACCCCAGGCGCTCGGCATGCTTATGCCGAACATGCTCGCCTTGTAGTCCCGTGGAACACGATAGTCGACGTTGACCGACATAGTGTGCCTCTGGTCAAAAGCGAGTGGATACTCTCTGACCGGAACTATGGGGGGATTGTCCACGGTATAGTAGTCATAGTATCCTTCATACGGATAGGAGGCATTTCCACGGGCTATCATATAGCTGTAATTTATCGATCCGGAAATGTTGTTCGAACGACGCTTTGTCAGCACAACGTCAAGTCCCTTCACCGATCCGTAATCTGCGTTCTCATAAGCGACGTATGATCCTCCCGGGTACCGCACAAGTTCGGTCGTCGTTAGATTGGATATATCCCGGTAGTAGGTGACAAGTCTCAATGCGGTGTTGTTGTCGATCATATGACTCACACCGAGTTCGTATCCCACCGTTTCTTCAGGCTCGAGATTCGGATTTCCAACCAGCGGGAAACCGGAGTTGAGCTCCGCCTGCAAATTCGTGTACATGTACGAGTAAAGCGGCACCTGGAAATAAAGACCGTAGTTGAAATGCACGACTGTGTTCTCAGAAATCGGATGAGACATGCCGAATCTAGGCGATATCTGGAACTTTGGATCCGCAGTCAACCAGTTATCTTTAGTCACCGGATTATCCCAGTAGCCTATAGAGGCATCCACGTAATCGAACCGGACACCTGCATTGAGAACCATATGCTTCATCTCGATCTTGTCCTGCACATACCCTGATGCATATTTCGGCGTCACCTGGTACTGTTCGCCATAAGGGATCTCGTTAAAGAACTGCTTGCTATCCCAGTGCAGTCTATTGAAACGATACTCTGCACCAACCTTGAGCTGGTTGTACTTGTCGACCTGCATCAGAAAATCACTCGAGATGCTCTTGTATGAACTGAACCTATACGAGTATACCGGATAGAAGTCCGAACCTTCGGTGAAACCGGAATAGAAATAGAGCGTATCCGGATTATAGTTTCTCAGGTGGATAGTCCCGTTATAGTTGCCGTTCTCATCCTCGGAATACCCCGGCCATTCGCTCCAGTATTTATCAAACAAGTGCTCTGGAGCGAGCTTGGTCCAGCTTTCGAAATGATTCAACCTCGCAGTGAGAACGATATTCTCCTGAGGTGCGTATGTCCAGCGAACTCCAAGTCTCGATGACTCGCTCTTGATCAACCCAAGGCCATCAAGATTGAAATCGTAGGAGATGTTATTGACATCACGATGAACGTACCTGTTCAGCCTTCCTTTATAGTAGTTGCCGAGGACATTGAATTTCATTCCCGGAAGTGGCTGAAACGTGAGCTTACCGGTCTGAGAGAATGAGTTCAACCTATTGTGGGGCAAATAACCATCGATGTCACGGAATTCGGTCGAACTGAAAAATGTCGCTCTGTACTTGTCATAGAAGTATGGAACCGGTCCGCCGAGATTGCCGACACCGCTGTTCCTGCCGATTCTCTGCACATCCTGAAATTGCCCGGAGTTGGCATCATAGGTCTTGACCAGACCGTCATAGAACTTCACCTTGCCGTGGTACTCGTTAGAACCTTCCTGAGTCATCGCACTGATCACACTAGACAAAGCTTCACCATATTCCGCAGAGAATCCTCCGGGAACGATGTCGATCTCTTCGAGGGCATCAGGTGCAATTCGAGTTCCTGCAGTGCCGAAGAATGGATCCTGAATGAGGACATCGTCGAAATAGTAACTGTTCGTGCCATCTCTCCCACCTCGAACATGAAGCTGTCCACGGGCATCAGTCACTGTGCCGGCTGTTACGTCAATAATCTGATCGATAGAGAGAGCATTGGGCAGATTCCGCAGCTCATCACGTGTGACGACATTAACCGATGCTGTCCTGTCTCTACGAACCAGCGGCCGCTCAGCACGCACTGTCACCACCTCGTCGGTAGCGATTGTAGATGGGATTAGTTCGAAATCGATCGGTGTTGTCAAATCGAGCAGCACCTTGACCTCAGACTTGGCAATGCTGCTGTATCCGATTGACCGAGCCATCAGCGTGTAGGTGCCAACTGGAACATTGATCACGAAGAACTCGCCGTCGGCATCGGTCAGGCAGGTGACGTCCAGCTCCTCAATTCTAATAGAGGCTCCCGCCAGAGGCTCCCCGTTTTCGGAATTCTGGACTGTTCCTGCGATCTTGCCTGAAGTTCCGGCAAATGCAGAGGCTGCCGTGCAGAGAACAACGGCTGCCAGGAACCAGATTGATAAGACTCCGTTTCTTTGTTTCTTCATCACTAATACCTCGCCCTTTTGTGCGTGGTCAGAATGGGTTTCTTTCCGTTGCAAGTTTTCACCTGTTATTTATTCATTATCGAACTCTGTTCTTGTTGCGAGTGTTCGAATCTCCTTATCTGCAGGAGTTATCGACAGGGCAGCATCAAACTTTAGGCACAAACTTACCCCCGTTGGTGCTCTGAAAGCAACCTCCGTACAATATGTCTCTCATCATTCTCTTCGGCAGATGCCACATGTTACTGCAGTCGATCAACGATCATTCATAATAATAGGGGCAGATGATGCAGCAATGGACTATTGGGATTACCAGAGCTATCGCTCCGGGAATGGCTTCATACTCAATTGTACTCGGTGCGTATGAGAGGCGTATATGCAACCGAGTTTGATTTCAAAGAGAAATCGAATGCCCAGTAAAGGTCTCAAGCAATCGAGACAACTGCCGATAACCTTCGAATAGGTAGACACTTCTCGTATGAGACTGCCAGAGCAGTGCTTCATTTGGCCATGATGCTGCTCGAACGACCGTCATAGGAGACTTTTTTAACTTTGTACAAAGGCCTTCTACATAGAAAATGCATCCGCACTGTCCTCTGCCTCGCGGTAGTGATGATTCTGTTTGGGTCCGCTCAGGTTTTAGCTGAGGGTGCAAAAGTCCTCATCATCTGCAGCGATCAGCAGGAATCAACACTGAGATCCGTCAAAGGCATCAGGCAGACCGTCGAAACTGGCAGGATACCTGTCGAACTTGAAGTGTACATCGCGATATCGGGTGATTCCGCGGCTGATGCAGTGAGAACGAAGGTTACGGAGTTTTCACCCAGCGTGATAGTAACAGTCGGATCGCGCAGCACGCGTCTTGCAAAATCACTCGATTTGAAGATTCCGATAGTATTTTCCTCGGTACTGAGTCCGGTCACGAGCGGTCTGGTTGCCAGTTATGAGCATCCTGGCGAATTCTTGACGGGAGCATCGCTCGATATTGATGTCAATATACAGCTTGAGCGGTTCAAGCGGCTGGTTCCGAAGGCAAAGAGAATCGGCGTCCTCTATTCGGAGCGCACAGCATATATGGTCGAGCAATCGCTGGTTTGGGCCTCGCAACACTCGCTGGAGATGGTGCCATTTGAGGTTAAGTCTCCGAAAGACGTACCGACCGGTGTAGATTCCCTCACACGTTCATGCGATGGCCTGTGGGCAATTCCTGACGAATTGATTTACACTCCGCAGTCAACCAGGTTTATTCTGTTGGAGTCGTTTAGAAACATGATCCCGACAATGGGCTTTTCTCCCTCATTCGTGCAATCGGGTGCCCTGTTTGCTCTGGTAGTGGATCACAAATTTGTGGGAGTGCAGGCCGGCGGATTGGTGACCAAGATACTTAACGGCACTCCAGCCAGCAAACTATCTGTGACGACACCCGAGGCTCCATATCTCTACCTGAATCGCAACACAGCGGAGAAACTGAGACTGGACATTCCCTCTGACTATTATTCCGTCGCTAAGGAGGTATACGAATGAGACACTTCGTGTCATTCTCAAGCCTCCGGTTTAGGGCGATGGTTGCAATATCTGGCCTGATCATTCTCACATCGGCGGTCTTGGGTGCCTTCCTGTTCAATCACCTCAGAAGTGAGATGAAACAGGAAGTACTCAAGAGAGGCGAAACAACCATCAGGCAGATTGCCAGCAGCTGCGAGTACGGAGTGCTAACCGAGAACAGAGTCGAACTCCACAGAATCCTCGAAGCTCTTACGCTGCAGGATGATTTCGCATACGCAGTCGTCCAGGACAGCACGGGCGAGATCCTGGCGCAGTTTGACCGGATCGAGGCGGCAGAGCTTGTAACCTGGATAGCAAACAAAGATTTCAGGACTCGCCACAACGCGGACTCGATAGTAGTTCATTATCGTGAAGTTCCTGAGCTTCAGATGGATCTGGTAGAGTTCTGCTCCCCAGTGAGAACGACGACATTCGATATTTCACTCGAGGATCTGGGAGCAACCGCCGTCGACGAAAGCGAGTATGGCAGCAAGAGAGAGATGATCGGAATGGTCCGGATCGGTCTGTCGCTCGAGCGAATGTACGGTAGGATTTATGACGTAGCGAAGATGATAGTCGTAATCATCTTCTTCGTTACACTTGCAGTAATCGGCCTGACTGCGCTGATGGTAAATGTGATCATCAAACCGATTGATCGACTCGTGGATGCGACCGAGAAGATTGCAAAGGGCGAACTTGCGCACCTGCAAATCATAGGATCGATGGACGAAATCTGCAGACTCGCCAAATCATTCAACGTGATGGTAGAGTCATTGCGCGACTCCAGAGACGAGATCGAGATGTACAACCGTACACTGGAATTGAAGATAGCTGAACGAACCAAGGAGCTGGAAGATGCCCAGACGCAGCTCGTGCAATCGGAGAAAATGAGCGCTGTCGGCCAGTTGTCAGCAGGGATCGCACACGAGTTGAACAATCCTATGGGTGGCATTTTGGGCTATGCGCAATTCGCACTCGAGAAGCTGTCAAATCTGAAGGCTGGGGATGTGAGAGATAAGGACATAGAATCCCAACGCCGGTTTCTCTCCGATATCGAACAGCAGGCAAGACGATGTCGGCTGATCATCAAGAATCTCCTGAAGTTCTCGAGAGACACTGACAAGACAGAGTGGGAGCCGTTCGAGCTGAACACGACATTGATCGACACGATCTCTCTGATCCAGCACCAACTCGATCTTGGCAACATTGAACTTGTCAAGACGTTCGCCGATGACTTGCCGAAGCTTTACGGCAACACCAGCCAATTACAGCAGGTCTTTACCAATCTGCTGTTAAATGCCCAGCACGCTATGTTGGAAGGAGGCCAGATTCACCTTACCACAAGGCTGGCACCGCAACTGGGTGAATTCTCCGGATGCATCGAGGTAATCATCAAAGATAATGGTGCAGGTATTGCCCCAGGACACATTAACAAGATTTTTGAGCCGTTTTTCACGACCAAGGCAACCGGACAGGGTACCGGCCTCGGTCTCTCGATTAGCTACGGGATCATCAAGGATCATGGTGGCGACATAACGGTATCCAGCGAACTCGGTAAGGGAACGGAGTTTACGGTCATTTTGCCGCTTGAGAGTAGCGGTTCGGCTCCTAAGGACAAGAGTGACGAATCCGACATGGGCAAAATCAGAGCTATGATATCCGAGTAAGCTGCTCAGTAAATGAGATTAATGCGTTCGTGCGATTCACGTTGGCAGGAGCACTATATAGGACTGAAGTAGTGTGCTTTAGAAGATGGGACTTGTGACCGATAAGACTTGATAGGGTAATCGATATTATGACAGCATCCAAAACTATAAAAAAAATATTGATAGTGGACGACACTGAAGTCATCCGCAATCTTTTGAGCGAGCTCCTTGCCTCAGAAGGCTATGAAGTCCTCTGTGCAAATGACGGTATCGAGGCAATCCCAATAATCCAATCTGAAGAGATTGATCTCGTCTTCTGTGATATTCATATGCCGCGAAGGAATGGACTTGACACTCTGATGTGCTCCAAAGCACTCAAACCCAATCTTCTATTCGTCATGACAGACAGTCTTCCCGACGAACTGGCCGAGGCTGCGCAACAGAATGGCGCAATCAAATGCATCAGCAAACCATTCGATCTGGAAGAAATCAGAGACAGCGTACTCCGCGCCGAGTCGATATACTCGAAAGGCATAAATGTCGAAAGCACCAGGTAGCGAATCCAACCGGGCAAAGCTCCTTGTCGTCGATGACGAGGAGATCATCCTCAATATAGCGACCGACGTTCTTGAGAGCGAAGGATACGAAGTCAGGACGGAGACTAACCCTCTTAATGCGCTCAAGGCAGTGACCCAGGAAAAATTCGATTTTGTACTGACCGACATAAACATGCCACAAATGAGCGGCCTCGAGATGATCAAGAAAATCCTCGAGATCGATTCTGAAATCGGCGCGATCTTTATGACAGGGTATGCAAACCTCGAGACCGCGAAAGAGGCAATCAAGACCGGCGCATACGATTATATCATGAAGCCATTCGAGTTGAGCGAACTGCGCGCGGCGGTCACAAAAGCAGTTGAGAAAAGGCGCGAGCTGGTAGCCAAGTCTGATGCCGGCCGTCTCGATCGATTGTCGGACCTCGTCGAGGTCCTTTATACCGTCGGTGACAAAACAAGCCTGCTCAAACTCTCTCTCGGTCTGGCTTTGATCAACTCAGGGTTGACCACCGGTGTGATCTCCTGCTGGGAGAAAAAGTCAAGCGAGTTGGTTCTCATTTGGACTGACAATGTCAGGCAGAGCGATTTCAAAGAATTGTCAATCCAGCTTGATGATGCACTTGCCGCCGAATGCTTTGACTTTGAGGCGCCATTGAAGCTGAAAGGGCTGAACGATCACCCTCTAATGACAAAGCTTGTGAAGTCTTCCCCTGAGGTCAATACCGCTGTCAAGTATTTCAACCCCGAATACGGCAACACATCGTTGAAGGTATTCCACAGAGATCAATTCTTCGTCATGATCTGCGTACAGGACAAGTCGCCGGAAGAACCGATATCGGAAGGCGACCTCAAGCTGCTGAACATAGTCCTTAACATGGCGATGGTCGTGGTTGACAATATCCTCCTGCTCGGAGAGTCCCAAAACGCACTGAATGAACTGGAGAAGCTGCACGATCAAATTGTGAATCTGGAACGGGTCGCCACGCAGGGGATTATGTCGGCGGAAATCGGTCACGAGTTGAACAACTATCTCAACATCGTGCGCTCAAACTTCGAACTCCTTCAGTTGAAAGCCAAAATCACAAATCCCGACGACATAGGCAAATACATGCGCGGTATCGAGGAAAGTCTCGGTCAGATGACGAGGTTCACTTCGGGACTGGCCGATGCAGCCACGCTCAAGTCAGAAAAGACCGAAGTTGATTTGAACGCACTGATTGATGATATCATATCATTCCTCTCTCCACAGAGGAAGTTCAGAGAAATCAAGTTGCAGCATGTTCAGAAATCTGAGGTCCCCCAGTTAGTTGCCGACACTCGTCAACTCCAGCAGTTGTTCTATAACACTCTGAACAATGCCGCAGAGTCATTTGCGACAGTGGAGAGAGACGAAAGAGAGATAACCATTTCGACCGGTTTCTCCGAGGGCGCCGTATCTATCGAAGTCTCGGACAACGGCAGCGGTATTCCTCAGGAACTGTTGACCAAAACCTTCCAGAACAGATTCACTACCAAGAGCAATGGACATGGATTTGGACTGATCGTCTGCAAGAAAGTCGTGGAAAACCACGACGGTACGATTGTGATTGACTCTGCCGAAGGCGAAGGGACTACTTTCAGGATCAAGATACCCCTTTCTTCCCCACAGAATCCAGTATCCCAGGACGTTTGATTAGGTTCATACAAGAGATCTGCTCCTGGCGGTTCCCTGAACAGAACAGCGCAAACTCATAGCAACATCGCGCATTTCTGATGTACTGTCATCACGAAGACTGTAGCGACGCAGTGATCTGTCACGCGTGCTATTGTGATCCCGCGCATCCATACGTCGGTGCTTCACCGCCAAGATAAATATAGGCTATCAAATGCAGTAGATCGAGAATATCGAAGACACAGTCATTGTTGACATCGAGCCTGTTGACATCACCCTGCATACCGCCTCCGGCATACAATATCTTGATCATGAGTATTATATCGAGAAGGCTCTGCCGCGTGTCATCGTTTATGTCGCCTGCAACATCTCGCGGCACTCCCATCAGCGCCGCTACTGCATTTATTATACCCCGTCCCGAATCGAGCTTCATGTGAAACAGTGGCAATCCGAGATACATCATCGCGACGCTATCTTTTACCGTGTAGAGCCCGCAAACCTGACCATCGGACTGACTGCCGGGATCGCTGGAAACGTAGCGGTACGCTGGCGTAGAGACATCATGGTCGAATTCCACCCAGGGCACGAGTTTCAACTGCCGGTCATCACCAAAGTTGTTATAGTAGGAGTTGACAGTGGAATCGACAATGGCATCGGGCCAGAATGGTTCTCCCTCGGAATAAACGAAGTCGGTTATATCCGGTTCTGTGTAGTCTGTGAGGCCGAACCAGTCCTGAGTATCTTGAAACAAGGAGACAACCGGGGTATAGCCGCCTATGAATATGTCGCCTCCCCAATCAGCGAACCATCCGAGATCATCCATCTCATTGCTGAGATTGGAGGACAGATCACTGAACCAGAAAACCGACTTGTATTGCCCGAGTTCCTCGATCGGCAGGTCTGATTCTGGTAATCCACCCAGAAAAGTCACGAGATCATACCGGATATCAGAGAAGAAGTATCGATATTTTGACAAGCTCATCGAGGAATCGACTGCCCACGGGGTAACATCAACAACGACCAGGGCGTTGCGATTGAAAAAGAGACCTCGGCTTGTCATCGTGTCGGTCGGCACCGAATAATTCGAATCGACATCCATCGCAACGATATAGTAATCATAATAGCTCTCCTGCAAAACTCCAGAATCAGTCAATTTATCATTATCCCTGACAGCAACGGTATCGAAATCGTTCTCGCCACTGATTGACCTTAGGACCAGATACTCGACAACATCGGGATGTATCGATCTTTCCCATTCCAGATCTATCGCCCGCAGGCCGGGAGACGCAGTGATATTCGTGGGAGCAAATGGAAGCGAATACGGTAAAGCCGACCCGGTGGGATTGATGATGCTCTCTGAAGTCTCATCAATCACAGTTCCGACCGAGATGAAGTACTCTGTTCCTTCCGTAAGCTCGTCGATTACGAACGAGGTCTCAGTCTTCGCGACATAATGAAATCTCGTATAGATACCGGGAGAAGTCCCAACTCTGATTTTGTATTCAAAGTCTCGCGAGTCATTTGCATCGGTCCACTCAACCAGAAGGTGATCGCCGGTTCCCATGTCCGTTATGGTGATATCCCGGATTACCGGTGGAGCGAATGCAATTTGATAAGCAGTCGCCACACAGCCTTTAACAACCTCGGTCATATAGACGAAGTCGAGATTGTCTGCAATATCGGATGGCGAGTGGTAGAAAGGAGAAAATCTGGCTTCGTGCACGAATACTGCACTATAACCTGCCTGCTCGAATGGTGCGTGATCCGATCTGCCACTATTGCCGCCGCCGATGTCAGCGACCAGGTCCGTGTACAGATCCATGCTTTCTTCAAACAGAAGTGCGTAAGGTCGTGACGGAGAGTTGTGCAAAATTCTAATCACGGTATTTCCGCCGGAGTTGTTGGCTATCATGTCGGCGTTAATCATAATTTCAATATTCACACCAGAATGATCATCTACATATGCCCCGCTTCCGACAAGCTGCTGCTCTTCACCTGAGAAGCAAATGAACCGTATTGCCTTGGGAGTCTCGAAATCCTGCAGGATTCTCGCGAATTCGACACAAAATGCTGTGCCGCTTGCATTGTCGTCGGCACCGGGAGCTATCACTCTGGGGTTTCCGGATGAAGTAGCGTCGTAATGTGCGCCTACCACGATATACGTTTCAGGAGCTGTCGCACCGGGATGGTCGGCAACCACGTTATATGATGGATCGTGTACCGGATTACTCCAGGTGGGATGATACGGATCAAAAGAGACATCGAGCCCGTACGCTTCGAACTTCTCGGCAATCCAGTCTCTGGCAGCCATTATCGAATCTGAATCGGAATGCCGCGACACAAATGCCTCCAGCCTCCGGACATAGGATTCGATGCTGTCCATTGAGATCAAGCTGACAAGGGAGTCGATCAGTTCGAGATCCTGGAGTTGAAGCGGCGCAAGCTGTACGACTTCGTATCTAACGGGTATATCGAATCGGGGCAGCTCGATAAGCATGACGCCATTTGCGGGCTGCTGAAGCAGCTTGCCAGCCTCTCTTTTGACCAGCAACTCGTCGCCAAAAAGAATTCGATCGCCGGTAGCCAGACTGAGTGTTTCAGACTTCAGATCAATGCGGCGATTCTCGGATACTGCAATCACCCACTCGCTCGGATCGAAAGCGCTGTGCACAATCTCACACCGCACGCCACCGTTGACTATCCTGTCAATCGCTTCCTCGTCTCCTATTACCAGATATTGGTTGTATCCCCGCAGGAGGACATCCACTCCGGAGTTTCGTACGATTTCAGCATCGCGGTAGCTATCTAAAGTCACCTGATATAGATTCCCCGGGGTATCGTCTCCGATTGTCTCAATCGGCACGCTGAGTATCAGAGACAAAGCGAGAACCACGCCGACAATCATGCTATTCTTTATCATAGTATCATCACCTCTCGTATCTCAAATTCCACTATCCTAGGATATCTGACGCACTCAATGGCGACCTGTCCAATATATACATCAATTTAGCGCATGCTTGCAGATAAAACGGATATCAGTAACGCACCGTTCCATCGCTCCATGACGCGCAATCTGCTTGCTTTTGGGATAATGTCAGGCTAAATAGGATGAACTGAACCTGTCACAGGAGTGATCCATGAAAACGATCTGCCTGGTTGCAACAGTCGCTTCACTTTTGAGTCTTGGGAATGCATTGGGTCAGTTCGATCTCGACATAGAAACGACCGTCCTCCCCAATAGCCTGACTCTTCTGACCTATGTAGACACTACCGTGCCTACGGTATCGTATCAGACGTTTATCAACGCCGGTTCGCGCGATGAGACCAAGCCGGGCGCTTCCGGTATCGCGCATGTATTCGAGCACATGATGTTCAGGGGAACAGAGAAGCATCCCGACTACGATGAAGCTGTATCGTATATGGGTCCACAGACCAATGCATATACGTCAGAGGACTATACATGCTATTTTGTCAATGCCAAGGCTGAGTTTCTCGATCAGATTATTGAGGTGGAATATGACCGGGTGCGAAACCTCCTATTCACCCAGGAGGCTTTCCGCCGCGAGCTCGGACCGGTCAAGGAGGAGAGGCGCAGAGGAGTTGACGACGATGCCGGAGGGTACATCTATCAGGAATTGAACAGGCTTGCGTACAGGAAGCACACATATCGTCACCCCGTCATAGGATGGGAGCAGGATCTCGAGAAGAACCTCAAGTACGCCGACGCCGCTGACTTCAGAAAGTTGTTCTATGTTCCCAACTACACAACGATCGTAATCAGCGGCAATTTCGATCGTGCAAAGACAGAAGAACTGGTGCTTCAATATTACGGCGACTGGAAGCCGTCACTGCCGCCGACCTCACAGGTGAGACAGGAGCCGAAGCAGGATAAAAAGCGCCGGAAGGATTTCGAATGGAAAGACAGTCACACTCCGGCAAGGATGCTTGTTGCCTACAAAGCGCCCGACCTCAATTTCGACTCACCAGATCTTGTGGCGCTTCAGGTTCTATCCAACATACTATTCTCCAAAACCGGCAGATTGGTCAAAAGGCTTAAGACCGATCAATCAATGGTGGAGGACATCTCAGGACAAATGGACGGCAGAAAGGATACCGGACTCTTTCTGATAGACGCCTCGCTTAAACCGGGACAGGAATTCGACTCTGTCCTCGCGATTATCGAATCCGAGCTAAGCGAGATAACGAAGAACGGCGTGACGGAGGATGAACTTGCCCGGGCGGTCAATCCGATGAAGTCGAGGTTTCTTTTCAGGCTCAGTACTCCAGCCAGAGTCGGTGGCACTATCGGATATTATCAGATGACCGGTGGTGACTACAGGATGATGTTTAAGTACTACGACATGCTCGGTTCACTGAAGGTCGGAGATATCCGCGCTGCTGCAACTGCCTACCTGCAGCCGATAAACTCGACAATAGTCACTCTCTCGCCGCTACCGTCAAACCAGGGAGATACGGCGCTATGAAATCGACAGTCATTACTCTAATCTCAATAGTCGCGATCCTTACGCTATCATGCTCGCTCGAGAAGCAGCAATATGGTACCGAGTCTGTACAAATGGTTCAGTTGCACAAGGGCGGTATACCTGTTGTGATAATCCAGGTGCTGGTAAAATCCGGTTCTGCGGATGATCCAGTCGGTAAGGAAGGTCTGGCGCGATTCACCGCGAGTTTGATGGAACGCGGTTCGGCCAAATTCAGCAGGGATCAGATCGAAAGTACCCTTCAGCTACTCGGGACCGAGCTGAATATTCGAGTCAATCGCGAGACAATTCTGTTCACATGCCAGACTCTGAAAGAGAACCTGGATCAATCCTACGATATCCTCTCTGACATTCTGTTGCATCCGGGCTTCCCGGGCGATGAAGTGAGTCGGCTGATATCGGAGCAGCAGGATGACATTGACGATATCGTCGAGGACGATTCCCGCCTGTCGTTGGCGATCCTACAGGGTTCGCTTTATGTCGGCCATAGATATGCGCATCCCGTGCCGGGTGTCAAGTCTGCTGTCGGGACATTTACTACCAGCGATGCTGAATCGTTCTATGCTGCGAACTTCAAAGCTGACAATATCATCATAGGCATTGCCGGAGATTATCCTCCAGAATTCGCCAACAGATTTAGGGAGGATTTCGAGACTTTGAAGCGAGGATTCGCAAGACATGATCGAGGCACCGCGATTCCGGTTTCCGGAAGAAGAGTAGTGCTTGTCGAAAAAGAGAATCGTTCGCAGACACATTTCAGGATCGGCAATATCATGACATACGATCGCAACAGCCCAGACTACTACCCACTGCTGGTTGCGAACACATATTTCGGACAGCACAGGGAATCGTTCGGCAGGCTGTACCAGACAATTCGAACAGAGCGAGGCTTATCTTACGGCGCGTATGCCTACGCTGAGCATTTCATGCAGTCGGGATGGTCGAAATTGCCGCAAGCCCTGATACGCTGGTCGCCGACATATTTCTCGATTTGGACATATCCGAAGGCGGAGAATGCAGAGTTTGCCATCAAGCTGGCGCTGCTGGAGTTGACGAAGCTGACGACCGGCGCACCGCCGGAGGAAGATATCGAGAAGATGAAGCAGTTTGATATCAACCACTTTCCGTTTATGTATGAGACACCCGAGCAAAGACTGACTCTCGAGATGGAGCAGCTGTACTCCGGCGACTCAGCATACATTGCCGACTATCCGAATCGGATTGCCCGTGTAACTGCTGCAGGGGTGTTCGATGTTGCGAAGCGAAACTGGTCGCCTGAAGATTATGTCCTTGTTGCGGTTGTCTCGGACGGTGAGAAATTCAGGGCGGAGCTTCTTGATAGTCAAACGACGATCGACTACCCGTCCGGCGCTACAGATGTCGGACTGGAAGATGTCGATGAACAGGTGAAGCGATTCGATTTGAAGCTGACAGAGAATGATTTCACGATATTGAGGGCGTCGGATCTGTTTAGATAAGATTGAGGGATGCCTATCTGCGCTCGACATGCGCAACAGCGATAGCGTATGTCTCCGTGTGTGAAATCGATATTGATATCTCGACGTCAGGGCAGATTTGAAGCGCTTTAGATGATAGATGAGCGACCGGGGCTTTGGTAGGTCCGTCGAGAACCTCGATATCCTTCCACGACAACCCTGAGACTCCGAGTTGATAGAGGGCTTTGTAGACAGCTTCTTTAGTCGCGATCTTCCCTGCCACACTCTGCAAAAAATTGACTTTGGAGCGGCAATATTGGTTCTCGCGAGGGGTCAGTACACGGGTAACAAACTTATGCCCCCACCGAGCGAATGATCCCCGGATTCTCTCTATATCGACTATGTCGGTGCCTACGGTTGCTTTCATTCTAATCAATTCCGGATAGATAAATAATATACTAACATATGCATTCGCATTGCAAGGAGATTCACATCCAGGGGTGGGACATCCAGGGGCAGAAACCGTAAGCTACATCATACCTCTTCTCACCTTGACTCTCCTCCCGTATCAACGACTCAACATACGGTAAGCTGCAACATCGCGCCAGGTCTACAGCCAATATCTTCTTGCCCCTGTAAACCAAGTGACGATCACCCTTCAGCCTGATTATGAATTGCAGCCGCTGATCAAGGAAGTAGTCATATAACCACCCGCGGTCACCACCTCGATCCATTACCCAAATACCTTTGTTACCCACACCTATACAGACCCTCCTGACAGCCTTGAGTCTCTCCGCGTTCTCACCTTCGAAGTCGGGAGCCTTTGCCGAATACAAGCGGCTGTACAAAGGCATCTTCTCTGAACTGACAGTTTCCCCACCAATCACATGCATCGTCCAGTAACCATCCGCCAACTCCTTCTTGCTACCATCCCGAACACGACCCAGATACTCCATCTTCTTCGCATATAGCTTCGAAATGTCGCTCGTATCTACTATCAGAAGAGTCTTATCTCCGATCTTCCCTCTGCACATCCTCAGGATCTTCGATGTTATCTCATGCCAAAGCTCCTACCGATCCAACTGGCGCGACAAACGATCGACTGTCCTGGAAAGGGAGGGCTTCTCCTTCAGAGACCGACACCATTCGCTGAGGTGCAGAGACTGGCGAGCGCAGATGCCAAAGAGAGCTTCCTCAACAAATCTGCCCGCAACTCTCGGAAGACCAAAAGAAAGTTCTCCCGAAAAAACATGCATTTGTTCCTTTAACTTCCCGGTCACTTTTGCTACATTCATATGGGGCTCCTGTTGTGCCGAAAGGCCTTATCTCTCTTCAGACAAATAAGCCTACAACAGCGAGACCCTCTGTGCAAAATCAAATAAAACGAGAGTTTCCCCATCTTCCAAAAACCGATAATTCCACTTACGAAAAACAACAATCCCTTGATCATGATTGCAGGACGCCAAATTAGCCAACATTATTGGGGAAGGTACTGGGAAGATACCGCCAGTGGCTCATGAGCGATCTCATATACCAACTAAGTCTACATTTGGGATTGCTCGAACGACTGCTTTTTCGTATTTTGTCCAACAGCTATGAAGACACCTGCTGCAGAAAGAAAGACACTCGTACTTCTCGCGGGTGCAGTCTGGTCGATTGTCGGAGTCAGTCTGATAGTGGTTGGACTCAAGTGGCTGATATCCGGGAACGGAAATATTGGTGTGTCTCTTGCTATCGGCGTCGCCGTCGGAGCAGCCGTTCACTTCTTCGGATTCTCCACGCTCGTCACCACCAATCTGAAGAGGATATACTCCCAGTCTCCGGGGAAAAGCAAAGTCTGCGTATTCGCATTTCAGAACAGGCGTAGCTATCTGATGATCGCGATTATGATACTGATGGGATACATCATGCGCCACTCACCGATACCGAAAATCTATCTCGCACCAATGTACCTGACAATCGGCTTCGCACTCCTGCTATCGAGCATTCGATACTACGGAAACGCGCGGTGAGTGGATCGTTGGCCGCAATCGATTCCCGGCCAATATCGGCTCAGGCCGAGTTAAGTCTCAAAAAGTATAGACTGCATGCCGATGAGACTGCGGTGTATACTCGGAGTACTCGAACACATTGAGGACAATCGAGTCACCGCTGTCGTACATCTGATTGAAACGATCCCGCACAGGCGTTAATATGAATCTTCTGGTTTCTGTTATCCAGGCATCGCACGCATCGTCATGGTCATCGTGACGAAGATAGAGATTCGCCTGAACCGGATATGACTCTAAGAATGCATCCGGCGACATGAACAGCAGAAAATCGTGACTCCCGCAACCGCCGCCATAACTCAAGGTGATACTCAGAGTGTCACTTGCGACAGAGACGTAACCGAGCGTAAAGGGATCAAGCTGAATCATCTCTGGTGGTAAGTCGGTTATGATAACTGTAGTGTCGATATCAGGATATTCGTAATCGGAAATTCTGAGTGTTGCAACATATTGTTTTTGCTCGATAGGACCCGGCCACTCCGGATAAGGTATGAGCGAGAGCAGATCGACCCGGTATCCGAGCGCTGTGTCGGAGAGCATGCCCATAAGTCGGGGGTTGAATCCACCTCCCGAGATTGAAGGAGATGCAGACGCTGTGCCAAGGCCTGATTTGGTCAGTTCAATGCTGGCACTGGCTATTCCGGCCCAGAAACACTGCACTCTGGTTGGACAGCGAGATTCTAATGGAACTGACTCGAAGTTAATCCTGAGGTGGTCTGATTCCCGATAGGCAGTTTCACCGAGCGAAAGGCTGAGAGTGTCTCCCGCAAGTATCTTGTTCACTCCCTTTCTTCCAGAAATGCCGTCGGAGCAACCGTAGAACATAACCGCAGCTATTAGCAGCGCAAGAGCCAAAATAAGCGATTTGTGCATCACCCTCTTCCTACTACTATATATGACGGCCTGAGGACAAGAATGTTCAATAATTTAAGCTCTTGAATTTGTGCTATTTCGAAAAGCATCTCCGCTCAGTAGGAAGTCGTATCTGAAGGGCATTCTCCAAATATTCTCTCCGGCTTGGTACGCGCACCGGAAACCGGCCAGAAATCGGATCCAGCTATTGCAGTAGTATCGAGGAGGCAATAGCACTCTCCGACTTCGTCATCAAACCACCACGGCTTGTTGTCCAGCACAACAACAGAGAATCTCCTCTCTTCAAGCGCACCAAGTAGCTCCGCAGTAAACTGCGCTTTGATTGAACCATCTTCCCCTTTGAGAATATCCCTTAAGGCCATGCTGTGCGCGTACGGTGGTTTGCCTGCCTGCACTGCCAGATATGGATGATTGGGGATGTAAATATCTCCCGGCATGCCACTCAACATGCTCACAAATTGCTCTCCCGCAAGAGCATCCGAGTCTTTGGGGAGACGATCAAATGGATTGTACACGAGCGAGGCAAACTGAATGATGCAGGCGACGTAGATATATGAAATGATGGTCGAACGGTGATTGCGGAGAGCTGTCGCCGCTGCCCGCAACGCCTCCCGAACACCGAGTCCGAACAGGATAGCAATGCATGCGTACGCAGGCATCAGCGAGTTGCTGTCGGACCCAAGATGAGATATCGAGATCCACGAAGCTCCGAGCATGCCTATGGACATCAACAGATAATACCACGTTGCCTCTCGATCAGATTTTGATATGAGCCTGTGGATGTATGCAATTGCTGCAATTACGGCTACGGACATCGGGAGAATTATGGAAAGCGGCCAGAACTCCATAAACGGAAGGCTCCAGAATTGATGCTGACTTGGGAGATCGAAAGCATAGTAGCTATACCACCCTCCGTGAATGCTGTCCATCCAATATGTTGAGGCAACCAGTGTCACCGTCAAAATCCCGGCGAATATCGCGAATCTCTTTCGATTGCTAAGCAGACAGTAAATCGCTATCGGAACGGCTACGGTCAGTGCCGACTGCTTGGTCATGAAGGCGAGGAAGAAGAGCAAACCTGCGGCAAAATACGAAGCTGAATTTCGATAGTGCCTCAGCAGGTACAGTGCTCCGAGCATCCACAGCATAAAGAGCGAATCAACTCTCGCAAGATCGAAGTATGTTCCGGTGAGATCATATGTGGCGACGTAAAGAGAGCAAGCAAGGACTCCCGCATATGTACTGCCCGACTCCTTTCTCACGAATTGATACTAAGTTGCGTTCATTATTCAATTATATTATGATATTGGCTGGACTTGAAGTCAAGGAGGCCGATAATGAAGGAAGAGATGGTGGAACGGTTGCTGGTGCTCCAGAAGCAAGCTCGAAACATCAGGGAATGGCGGAGGTTGGAGGTGGTCTGGTTGCGGGAGAGGCTTGGGCTAAGCGGCCCGGAGGTCTCAGCAGCCCTGAACTACAAGCTTCAGACCGTCCACGTCATTTGGCATCAATGGATCAGGGAAAAGGAGTTGCTCTTTCGGCGACCCGCTCCCGGCGGTCGCAAACACGCCTATCTGACGCTGGAAGAAGAAAAGGAGTTTCTCGCTCCCTTTTTCCGAACGGCCGAAGCGGGCGGAGTACTTACTGTCACCGAGATCAAAGAGGCCTATGAAGGGCGGGTGAATCGGAAGGTTGCTCCGTCCACCGTTTATCGTTTGTTGCACCGGCACGGCTGGCGGAAGATAGTGCCTCGCAAGAGACATCCGAAAAGCGACCCGCAGAAACAGGAGAAGGCAAAAAAAACTTGATTCGCCGGGCAATGGCTGCGGGACAGGCCGCGGCCAGTGCGCGAAAAGCGGAGGATATCCCGGTGCGAATCATGTTCATGGACGAAGCAAGGTTTGGCCGGATCAGCGAGGTGCGCCGCTGCTGGGCGCCAGCCGGTGTCCGTCCTGTGGCCTTAGCCCAGGTGGAGCGGGAGTACAGCTACGCCTATGCCGCCTTGAGCCCCTTCGACGGCGAATTGATCAGCTTGGTACTACCCTGGGTCAACACAGAGATGATGTCGCTCTTTCTAGGAGAAGCATCGCGTCGCTATCCCAACGAACAGCTGGTAATGATCATGGATCAAGCTGGCTGGCACAAAGCTAAACGCCTCAACATTCCCGACAACATAACCTTGCACTGGTTGCCACCATACAGCCCAGAACTGAATCCCGTCGAGCATCTGTGGGACGACATCCGGGAGAAATGGTTCTCCAACAAGGCCTTCAAGAGCCTCCACGCGGTAGAGGTACAACTCGTAGAGGCACTACAACACTATCTGTCCTCCACATCAGAACTCAGATCCCTGACACTCTTCCCATGGATGAAACTTTAACAATGAATGCAAAGTGGTATGAAATATCAGTACGAAACAGAGAATTGCGGAAATGAATGATATGAGACGCAATGGAAAGTAGCCGGTTCCGATGAGGTATGTGCTTAGCGCAGAGACGTAGAAATATACAGGCGTATATATGAAAGGGACGAAATCAATTGATGGGCTGACGTACAGTTTTTCGCCAGCCACAATTCTTTCGGTCTGCAGAATCGACCCACTTTCCAGATATTCGAGCTCAAATTCATAGTCTATTCTACTGAGAGATACAAACAGGAAGAGCAATATATACGATACGGCGACCGCGATTGTGATCAGTTTGAGACTCTTTGCAATACTGTATGACATATAATATCAGCGCAAGCTTCCCTCAATACTG
Organism: Candidatus Zixiibacteriota bacterium; assembly: GCA_018820315.1. NCBI lineage: Bacteria > Pseudomonadati > Candidatus Zixiibacteriota > Candidatus Zixiibacteriota bacterium. The sequence goes on from JAHJOQ010000121.1 coordinate 38,054, forward strand.
TGCCTATCAGTATTCAGTGAATATCTCCATTCTTTGCTTTGAATTAAGAACATTGCCGGATAATTGGCAAGTCAATCATTCGTACACATGCTGAGCAGCAATCCAGCCTGCTCTCAATCTTTCGGGGTCAGAATCAACGTGTAATAGGCAAGCTCTTTCTCAAGAAACGATTTCTGCAGTACTATGCTGATTGTCTTCGTTTCCGGATTCCAATATGATGATTCCGGCGAGAACATGGTGATATACTTCGCACTCAGCAGATTGAGATAATAATCATAGAGCCCTGCCTCGTTGACATCGAACACCAGGCCATACTTCTCTCCGTTGTATTCATGCCCTGGAAGTTGCTCCGTGAACATCCAGCTCCGATATGACCCGGACACATAAGACGATGTATCCGCAAGCAATAGAATACCGCTTGGTTCACCGCTGTCTGATCTCACTTTGATACGATAGGTTGCTCCGGTGTCCCGTATGCTAATCGTGAGGTTCTCAGCCTCCAAATGGAAACCGGGGAGTGAGGAAAAGTCGTTGCCGTTCGGGTACAACCCGCTCGACTCATACTGCTTTGCACAGGCATCTAACTTATCAAGAAGCTCCTCCCAACTCCATCCAGTTCTCGCTTTCAGGTCCGCCTTCACCTGTTCCACCGTGAACGATCTCACCGTCTCATCAGACCCTGACAGATCGCGATAGAGCTGCTTGAAACCATCGATTCCACACTGTTCTATAAGCAAACTCACTAATATCCCCGCTGCCGGATAGGAGATATCGGCCAGCCCTATAACCGTGCAAAAACCATCATATGTGAGAAGATCTTCAGGATTACATATTTTGCGTGAAAGGAGGCAATATCCGAGCTGCATAATGACTTCCGGTGACTTACCCCACCGACCGCCCATCGAAACAGCAAACCCCTCCTGGATAAATGGCGTTGTATGCAGAGGTATTTCTTCGAGAGCAAGATTGATCAGGAGATGAGCCAGCTCGTGAGTGTGCGGGAGGTGCCGGGCAATGATTGCATCCGACTGCAGGTCGCATACTCCGTGCGCACTATGGCCCGTCAGCAATTCGAAGTCAGGCTTCGAACAAATGTAATAGTCAATTTTTCGATCGGCAAGCAACTGCATCCGCGCATCCGAAATCTCGAGGGTCCGCGCGATCTTTTCTATGGCCTCATCCAGCGCCTGAAGAGCAAATCTGTTGATCAGGCTGCTGTCAGCGAAGTGTACACGTGCGTATCGTGTTTCCAATTGATTCCATTTTCGAGTCAGTGCACAGAGTCGAGAAATCAGCATCCAGCTTCCCTCCGCTTCTACTGCATAGTAGGTGGTTTCCAGGGTGTCGCTGCCGCTTGTCAGATGGACTGCCAAAGTAGAATAGTCAGCACAATCGGATACGCCGATCACCGAAACGTCAACATGTCTCGATACTATCTTCTCAAGATTGGAGATCACAGGAGAGGCGCAGTCGTATTTTGGGACCGTCCCAGCGTAGCTTATGTTCAACCGCCGGGAATTCTCGATCTCATCAGGAAGCCAGCAAAGTTCAGCTCCCTGCAGATCACCGGTTTTCAGAGCATTCACATATTCGATGAATACCGCCTCCGCCCCGGATGAGGTCGTTTGTGCAAATAGTGGTGCTGTCAAGCTGGCTGCAAGCAGAAGACAGCTCGCAAGGTTTGTGCCATTCCTCATAGTCCTGCCCTTACGTTGGATCAGTGATGTGACATATCATGAAATTGTACGCCGCAAGCCCCCTTTCGTTCGCACATAGATTATGACAACTTTTCTGCCTGAGTTTGCGTACACAAGATTGCTACTGTTGAAATTAATTCGGCGACGGCAAGGCTTGCCGGAGCAGAGGGAGGTATACCATGTATTCGCGTTTATTGCATTCAATTCTTGTAATCGCGCTAATTGTCAGTCTGCCGATCACAGCATCGGCCAGGAAAATCCGTGGCTCGGGAGAGGTGGTAACGGAGAATCGTGATGTGTCCGGCATTGACGGAGTGGAGCTTGCCACGATCGGCACACTTCATATCGAAATCGGAGATACCGAGAAACTGACCATCGAGGCCGAGGACAATCTGATCGAGTACTTCGATACAGAAGTGCATGGCGGCACACTCGTTATTGATAACAATAGTCGGTTAAGTCTGCATCCACGGAAACCGATCCGCTATTTTCTCACCGTTAAGGAACTGAAAGACATCGAGATATCGAGTTCCGGAGGCATCGAAGCTCCCGACATCAAGACCGAACGGTTCCGCGCTACCATCAGTAGCTCAGGAAATTTCCAGGCCGGCAATTTGGAAGTCAAATCTCTCGATATACGAATCAGCAGTTCCGGCAATGTCGAACTCGGAGAAGTGATTGCCCAGGATATTGAAATCGATATCAGCAGTTCCGGTGATGTGACGCTCGAGAGTCTGAATGCCAAGATGCTCATTGTCGATATAAGCAGCTCCGGTGACATAGAAATCTGGGGTGGCCATGTCGATGAGCAGGAGGTCACTATCAACAGTTCCGGCGATTACATGGCCAAGAGACTTGAGAGCAACACCGCGCAGGTCTATTCCGGATCGAGCGGAGATGCCACAATCTGGGTAGTTGAGGACCTCGAGGCTCGTCTAGGCTCCAGCGGTGATGTTAACTATGCCGGCGACCCTCAAGTAAGAGAAAGAGCTGGGTCCTCCGGCAGGGTGCGCCACATCCGTTGAAGACATCTCATTGACGTATGGATTTGAGCGGGTATATTTCTTCACGACGATGATTCGATACGGATTATAGTCTCCTGTGTAAGCATCGTCTGGCGCACAAAACAAGAGGAGGTAGCGCTTGGACAAGCATATCACCATTATCGGGATTCTCTACATTGTCTTTGGAGTGCTTGGTCTGCTGGCCGCAGGTGTAATCCTCGTTGTCATTGCGGGCAGTGGATTAGTCTCAGGTGATCCGGAGGCAATGGCGATAACCAGTATTGTGGCTATCGCGGTGTCCGGATTTCTTGCAATCATTTCGGTACCGGGAATCATAGGCGGGATATTCCTGCTGAAGCGGAAACCATGGGCGAGAATTTTCGTGCTGGTTCTCGGATTCCTGAATCTGATCGATCTACCGTTCGGAACGGCGCTCGGCATCTACACGATATGGGCACTCATGAATGATGAGACGATTCGCCTCTTCGGGCAGGGAATAGCTGTAGTGCCGTCCACGAATTAGAGACTTTCCCCGGATGGGGACGCGAAAGACTATTCCTTTCTTTCTCGCCATTCGGAATCGAGGATTGCGAACAGCAGCGAGTCCCACCATCTGTCATGCATCCAGCGGCGATTCTTGAACCGTCCCTCTTCCCTCATCCCCAGACGATCCACGAGTTTGCATGCAGCGTCGTTCTCGGCGATACATTCCGCAAGGACTCTGTGCAACTTCAGTTCATCGAATCCGAATTCCAGCATTCTGGTTGCCGCTTCGACAGCATAGCCCTGGCTCCATTCCGATGGGTCCAGACCGACGCCGAGGTCGGCCTCGCCAAGTTCCGGATTCTGCACACGCAGGCCAACCGTGCCTACGACACGACCATCTTCGGGCAGGACTATTGCCAACTGGTATTTCTGGCGAGGTGATTCACCGCTCCATTCAATGAACTCATTTATCAGCCTGCGGACATTCTCCTCACCACCAACCGGAATATGATAGTATTCCGTATGCGCCGGGTCGGACATATACGAATAGACTGCATGCCAGTCATCAGCCTCAAAATCCCGGAGCAACAATCGTTCTGTTTTGATCTGCACCATTAGATCGGCTCGAATCTTGCCTGGAAGAATCGGAGATACTTCGGCTCATAAACCATCTTAAGGCCCTTGATCCTGTCACGGTTCTCGTATAGCTCGATTACCGCCTCTGCAGTAACATCCATATGCGCCTGCGTATAGACACGCCTCGGGATCGTCAACCGCACCAACTCAAGCTTCGGATAGCGGTGATCTCCGGTCTCCGGATCGCGGCCTGCCGAGACAACTCCGCGCTCCATCGATCTGATTCCAGCTTCGACATACAATTCCGCGGCAAGCACCTGCGCCGGAAATTCATTCTGCGGCACATGCGGAAGAAATCTCTTCGCGTCAAGAAACACTGCGTGGCTTCCAATCGGTTCTACGATCGGTACTCCTGCATCGAGCAACTTGCCTCCCAAATACATTACCTGTTCGACACGCGCCCGAATGTGTTCGTGATCCACGGATTCGCCAAGACCGATTGCGACGGCTTCCATATCACGGCCAGCCATCCCGCCGTACGTGTGAAGTCCTTCATATATGACGACCATATTTCGAGCCTGATCGAATAAGTCCGGGTCGTTGACCGCCAGGAATCCGCCGATGTTCACCATCGCATCTTTCTTAGCTGACATTGTGCAGCCATCGGTAAGATCGCAAAGTTCTCTGACAATTTGCGCGACCGACTTGTCCTGGCAGCCTGACTCGCGCTTCTTGATGAAGTACGCATTCTCAGCGACACGTGTAGCATCATGAATAATCGGTATGCCATGCTTAAGCGACCACTCTCGGACTTTCTTCAGATTCTCGAGGCTGATCGGCTGTCCGCCCGCCATATTCACCGCGGTTGCTATCGATAGATATGGAATCTTCTCTTTGCCGACTTTCTCCAGAAGCCTGTCCAGCTTCGATATATCAACATTGCCTTTAAAAGGATGCTGGTTCGTCGGATCATGAGCCTCATCGACAATCACGTCAACAAAACCGCCGCCCGCGAGCTCTTGATGCAGACGCGTCGTGGTGAAATACATATTGCCCGGTATGAAATCACCCTTCTTGATCATGATTCGTGAAATTATGTGCTCCGCGCCCCTTCCCTGATGCGTAGGGACCAGATACTTATATCCATAGTATTTCCGGACTGCTTCCTCAAGATGATAGAAATTGCGGCTGCCCGCGTAAGCCTCATCACCCATCATCATCCCAGACCACTGGCGATCAGACATGGCCGACGTTCCGGAATCAGTCAGAAGATCGATATAGACATCATCAGATTTCAGAAGAAATGTATTGTAGCCAGCTTCTTTGATAGCTTTCACCCGTTCGTCGCGAGTGGTCATCCTAAGCAACTCGACCATCTTGATCTTGAAGGGCTCGGCCCATGATTTCCGTTTCTCGGTATTACTCATGCTATTCTCCAGTCCATCCTGAACGATCCTTACTTGCTCTAATGGCATAGAACATAAAGAATTTGCCCTCGAAACTCAAATCAATTGTTGACAAAACCGAGTTCTCACATTTATTACAATAAACCGATAGGAGAAACGTAATATGGCAGGTTCTAAACTCAGTTTTGCGATATCAGCCCTAATCGAAATCTGCAAGGCCGGAATGAAAGGTCCCGTAGGAGCGCGTGAGATAGCAGACGCTACCGGGCTTTCGAAACGCTACCTTGAGCAGGTTCTTGGGCTACTAAAAAGGTCTGGAATAGTTACCAGCTCGCGCGGCAAGAACGGGGGATACGAGCTGGCTTTTCCACCCGACAGGATTAGCCTTTCGGACATCTGGCGCGCGATCCGTGAGGAGGTAACGATATCGGTCAACGAGGTAAACCAGCCGGCTCAGACCAGTGAACAATCTGGCGCAAGAGCCGTGGCATTGCTCCGAGAAGACCTATATCACCTTGTTTCAGATTACATGAATGACAAATCGCTTGGGGTGTTGGCATTGCTTGATCTGGAAGCGGACGAAATGTATCATATCTAATCTACCGGCTCTGAACACCTGGAGGACCCAATGAAAATAGCGAACTCGATGCTTGATCTGGTGGGTGGAACTCCCCTTGTCAAGCTTAGCAAGTTGAGCAGCGGCCTGAATGCCACAGTTGTCGGAAAACTCGAATTCTTCAATCCATGCTCATCGGTGAAGGACAGAATCGGACTCTCGATGATTGAAGCGGCTGAGCGCGATGGTAGAATCCGCAAGGATACTGTGATAATCGAACCAACCTCCGGTAATACCGGCGTTGGCCTGGCATTTGTCTGCGCAGTCAAGGGATACAAACTCATGCTGACAATGCCGGACACTATGAGTCTCGAACGTCGAGCTCTGCTGAAAGCTTTCGGGTGCGAACTCATTCTGACACCGGGAGCCGACGGGATGCCGGGAGCTGTCAGCAAAGCGACGGAGATAGCGAACTCAGATTCGAAGTATTTCATGCCGCATCAGTTCCAGAATCCTGCCAATGTGGAAATACATCGGCGCACCACTGCTGAAGAATTGTGGAATGACACAGATGGTAAGATCGATTTTCTCTGCTCTGGTGTCGGCACGGGCGGCACGCTGACAGGAGTCGCAAGTGTGATCAAAGAACGGAAGCTGGCATTCAAGGCTATAGCAATCGAGCCTGCTGCATCGCCGTTTCTATCTAAAGGTGAGAAGGGACCTCATCCTATTCAGGGAATCGGTGCCGGATTCAAGCCTGACATTCTCCGCATGGATCTGATCGATGAGATTGTCACAATCGAGAATGCCGAAGCCGTAGATACAACTCGCAGGCTCGTACGGGAAGAGGGTATCCTGGCAGGGATATCATCCGGTGCGATTGTCGCTGGTGCGCTCAAGGTCGCCGCTCGTCCAGAGAACACCGGCAAGCTGATTGTGGCGATCATTTGTGACACGGGTGAAAGATATCTCTCGACTCCGACATATTCGGAGCTGTCATGAGCTTTCGAATCTATCTCATCTGAGGTCTACCAAAGAGTACGCCCAAACGCGATCGTCAGCGATGCGTAGCAATCTGCCCGCCATTCATAGTGAGCGCTGGACCTGTGCTCCTGTGATTAGTCGCAGAGATGTCGCAGCTTTCTCGATCACATTTCTCGATCACATTTCTCGATCACTTTCCTGTTGCCAAGTGCCGATGCTATTGTTATACTGGAAAGCCTTTTGAATATGACGGAGAGGTGGCCGAGCGGCTGAAGGCAGCTGCCTGCTAAGCAGTTATACGTTAACGCGTATCCAGGGTTCGAATCCCTGCCTCTCCGCTTGATTTGTTGCGGCTCCTGTAAGATTATCCTAGACATAGGCTTATGACTATCCTTCTTGGACTTATGAAGTTCGTGTGCGCAAGATGTGACCAGTGAAAAGGAGTCGTTCTCATGGGTTCTATCTACAGACGAGGAAAAACCTGGTATGTTGACCTCTATGTCAGAGGCCGACGTATCCGCAGGAAGGTTGGCAGATCAAAGAAAATCGCCGTGCTTGCCCTCAAGGATGCTGAGGTAAAGGCTGCCAGAGACGAGTTCGGATTCGCAAAGAATGACATCGCCATCGAGAAGCTCCTGGCTCAGTTCTTGGAATACTCTCAGGCAAACAACTCACCAGCTACATTCACTCGTTACCGCGCAGTGCTTGATCACTTCAACGAATTCCTGAAGGATCATCAGGATGTTGTCTTTCTGTCCCAGGTCAACCCACGATTGCTCGATGAATACAAGGTCGGTCGCAAAAACGAATGGGTGAATCCGAATGGTGGCAAAGTTGAATCGGATGATGATATCACCGATCACACTCGCAAAGGCGCAAGAGCACACACGATCAATTTCGAGATTGATGTCTTCCGAACGATATTCAACCTTGCGATCAAATGGGGATACTTGAAAGAGAATCCTACGAAGGCTGTTGATCGACTGAAAGTAAAGGACTCCAAGACACCTCGCTTTCTGACCGAGAAGGAATGTCAGCTGTTGATCGAGCACAGCCCTGATCACCTCTACCCGATCTTCTTCACCTTCCTAAACACTGGCATGCGTAAGGCCGAGCTGGAGAATCTCGAATGGGCAGATATCGATCTAAAGCGCCGCAAAATCAAGATCCGCAAGAAAGACTTCTGGCATCCGAAGACGGGTGAACGAGAGATACCAGTCGGTCAGAAGTTACTCGACCTCTTAACCAACCTGAATCAGCAGAATGACCAAGGTATCAAGAGCAGTTTTGTATTCCCTGACAAGAGCGGCGGCAAGATCCGAATGAAGCTGCGAGAACAACTGATTCGCATCGCAAGGACAGCCGGCATCGAGAATCTCACTCAGCTTCATGCCCTTCGCCACATATTCGCCAGTCACCTCATGATGAAGGGCGTCGCTCTCCCCAGTGTTCAAAAACTCATGGGCCACTCCGATATCCAAACCACGATGATCTACGCCTACCTTGCACCAGACCATCTGTCAGATGCCGTGGATAAGCTGGAGTTCTGATATCCGGCACATTTCGAAGTTCGAGTCTCGTCAACCCCCGTTTATCGGACTCGAACATTGCTACCGCCGCCTCATGACGCGACCGAAACTGAAAGCGTGTGACTGTCAGCGAGTTGCAGCAGCGCGAAACCCGCCAAATCTGATGTCGTGCCCATCTTGTGACCAACGATCCTGGTTCATCCACAGGATCGGCGACCACTGCCATTGCGCTGTAGTCCTCTGACAATTCACGATGGGAGTGTATATCTTCAGGCAAAGTGGGAGTAGTGTTCTGCAACTGAAGACGCAGCTCGTCTGATGCTGGCTCCCTCTCGACAGAATCCATTTCGGCATTTCATCGCAGTTTGACTCTTTCCCTCCCTCTGCTGTCTGCGCTAATGGAGGAATCATTTTATCACTCGGTGCAGCATTGTGGAAATTTGGCGGCATGTTTTTGAAAGCTATTGTCTAAGATATCGCAATATCAGTTTCTGTCAGAAAGCTAAGTTCTGCAGTGAACACAGTGGGTGATGTGTTCCATAGATTCGTTGATGCCCTTGCTCCTTGCCGCTCCAGACGATCGAGCTTCTGTGCGGCATTCCTGATCCTGATAAGCATCTTTCCAGATCAATTTGGGATGCTCTGCAAGTCGTCATCACTCAAACCACTTGCGGATACCGGAGTTAGAACTTATCTTCTCACTGATTTGATTGAAATCATTACAGAGGCGGCTCCAACACCGAGCAAGTATCGAGGTAACCATCATGTCGCATCCAAATCCTTTGAAAGTCACAACGTCTCTGATCGTTGCAAGTCTACTGTTGTTCGGCTGCGGCGAGGAGAATGAAAGCGATCTTAAAGAGGAAGCAAAGACTATGTTCGGGGCGGGCTTGACAATAGGTGTCTCTCTGCTCACTCGTACCCATCCGTTCTATCAGGATTTGGAGGCAGGCTTGCAGGAGGCGGCTGATGAAAATGGCTACAAACTGATCATCACAACCGGTGAATTCGACGTCGCTCACCAAAAGGACCAACTTCAGGACTTCACTGTCCGAGGTGTCAATGCGATCATTGTCTCACCGTGTGATTCGCGCTCAATAGGGACTTCCATAAAAGCGGCAAATGACGCCGGTATCCCTGTCTTTACTGCGGATATTGCCTGTCTTGCCGAAGGTGTCAAGGTAGTTACACATGTTGCTTCCGACAATGTGGCAGGCGGACGGCTTGCTGCGCAGGCAATAATCGAAGCCATCAACGGCGCAGGCGAAGTTGCAATAATCGACCATCCGGAGGTGGAGTCCGTCATCCAGCGAGTCAGTGGATTCGAGGAGGAGATGTCCACTGCCCCCGAAGTCAAGATAGTAGCCAGACTATCAGGTCACGGTGTGAAGGACCAAGCGTTTAGGACTGCCGAGGATATTCTCCAGGCTCATCCGCACCTTAAAGCCATCTTCGGAATCAATGACGACACTATACTCGGTGCACTTGCAGCTATCGAGAAAGCCGGAAAGGTCAACGAAATCAAATTGGTGGGTTTTGACGCCGTTCCTGAGGCAAGGGCTGCCATTGCTGAAGGTCGGATCTATGCAGATGTCATCCAGAAGCCGCGTGAAATCGGCCGGAAGACAATTGAAGCTGTGAAGATGTATATGTCCGGCGAGACCGTGCCACCTGCAATTCTGATTCCATGCGGTCTCTTCACAGCGGCCGATGATTAGTGAATTATGTCAGTTCATTCTGATTCTTCCAATGGAATTCCCACGCGCTACAGCCACCCTCTGCTTGCCGCGCTTGAATTGACGAAGTCTTTCCCCGGAGTCCAGGCGCTCCGTGATATATCTTTTGATCTGCGCTCCGGCGAGATTCATGCTCTTGTAGGTGAGAATGGAGCCGGCAAAAGCACTCTTGTCAAGATTCTGACTGGCGTCCACATTCCCGACAACGGATCGGTTATGGTCGATGGCACTCAAGTATCATTCGGAAATCCGCTCGAAATAATGCGTCTCGGCGTGAAAGCCATCTATCAGGAATTATCGCTGGTACCCGCTCTCTCGGTGCATGCCAATCTATTCCTTGGTCAGGAGCGGACCACTGCAGGAATCATCAATGATGGGAATGAGCGACGAATTGCGGCTGATGTACTGGCAAGACTTGGTGTGGAGATAGATCCCGATGCACTTGTTCGGTCCCTCAGTGTCGCTCAACAGCAAATGGTCGAGATCGGGCGGGCGCTTGTGAGCAACTGCCGTATTCTGATATTGGATGAACCTACAGCCGCTTTGTCGCCGACGGAAGTTGCACGTCTGTTTGATATCCTGCGGGAGCTTGTTCGGCAGAAGCTCGGCATTGTTTTCATAAGTCACCGTCTCGAAGAGGTATTGCAGATTGCGAATCGTGTGACGGTCCTACGCGACGGTGCGGTAGTGACGACCCGTGAGAAGAGCGAGTTGTCGCGTCAGCAACTGATAGAATTCATGGTCGGACGCTCGCTTGAGAATGAATTTCCGACGCGGCAAAGTGCAGAAATACGCGATGGACTCGAAGTCCGAAATCTCTCTGGTGACAGAGTACATGATATAACATTCGTTGCGCATCGCGGCGAAGTGCTTGGGTTGGCTGGGCTGATGGGCTCTGGGCGTACAGAGATCGCACGATTGATATTCGGTGCTGACCGGGCGAACACCGGATCGGTGACGCTTGATGGCAGAATGGTTGATATCAAGTCGCCTCGTGACGCAATCAGGTCGGGGATATGTCTCCTGACAGAAGATAGGAAGACTCAAGGACTCGTATTGAAGCTGTCAGCTCAAGATAATTTCGCGCTGGGTAATCTGAGCCGGTGGTCGCAAAGAGGTTGGATAAATGACCGTCTCGAGAGATCGCGGTTCCGAAATCATGTTGATGCATTGCGAATCCGGTTGGCAGATCCGAAGCAGCACGCAGAAACGCTTTCGGGTGGCAATCAGCAGAAACTTCTTGTGGCACGTTGGCTGGAAGCCGAATCGCAGGTTGTTATTTTCGATGAGCCGACTCGCGGTATCGATGTCGGCGCCAGATATGAGATGTACTGCCTGATTAATGAGCTGACCTCGCTTCGAAAGGCAGTGATCGTCATTTCATCCGAATTGCCGGAATTGCTCGGAATGTGTGATCGTCTCCTGGTGATGCGACGCGGGAGAATTGCCGGTGAGATTACCGAAGTGCAAGATGCTTCACAGGAACAGGTCATGGCCCTTGCCGTGTGAACCATAACATGAGCTATCGATCCTCATTTGCACGATTCTTATCCGACTACGGCATGCTCGGTGTGCTGGTACTCCTGTGTCTGTTGTTCTCAGTTCTAACAATGTCGGATCAGCATCCCGTCGGTCGCGATGCTGCAGTCAGTTTGATTTCAGTGCTGCCTGAGCTTCCTCCCGACGCCGGAGTGGCGATCGTTGTGCAGTCAAACGGCAGCGACAGTATATTCGCCGAGACTCTATTGGACTCTCTACGAGTTCGTGGCATCGCCGGACATTTGATTGCCGGCGACCCGGCGGCAATTCGTGAAAGTCTGAGAATCCTGGCAGACGAAGGACTTTCAACCATCGCAGTAACGATGGCACTTGAGCCGATGGTCAGGGCGATACGCTCATCGGTAGCTCAGTTGAGTGAAGCACAGATAGTCACGCCTCCGGTTACGCGCTGGCCCACATTCCTGCTTGCCGACAATGTCCGGAATGTGGCGAATCAGATAGCGGTGATAGCGTTAATAGCAATCGGTATGACAATGGTCATCATTACAGCAGGCATCGATCTCTCTGTCGGCAGCCTCATCGCTCTGTCAGCAGTGATTGCGGCATGGCTCGTCGGCCAATGGGGAGGTGCGAATGCCTCGACATTCGCGATGATAGCTGCGGGAACGCTCGCAGTGATTTTCAGTGGAGCTGTCGGAGCCTTCAGCGGTCTTATGATAACGCAGTTTCGCATCCCGCCGTTCATAGCCACTCTGGCAATGATGCAGGTTGCGGCAGGTCTGGGCTATATCATTTCACAAGGTATGCCGATCTATCAACTTCCGGACGGATTCACGGCCCTTGGGCGCTCGGCTGATCCGTTGCTGAAAATTCCCTATGCAGTGCTCCTGATGATCGGTTTGTATATCGTCGCTCATCTCGTGATGAGCCGAACAACGTTGGGCCGTTACATCTATGCCGTCGGGGGTAATCCGGAGGCTGCCCGCCTCGCCGGAATACGCGTCAGTGGGGTATTGGTATTCGTTTATGTGATTTGCGGCATGTTGGCCGGGCTCGGCGGAGTTGTGATGGCTTCTCAGCTCAAAAGCGGGGCACCGACCTATGGTCTTACGTACGAATTATATGTGATCGCTGCAGTAGTTGTTGGAGGCACAAGTCTTAGTGGCGGCGAAGGCCGCATCTTCGGAACACTGATAGGCGCATTTATCATAGCAGTAATTCAGAACGGCATGAATCTTACCAATGTCGAGAGCTATACTCAGAAGGTAGTGCTTGGCCTTGTGATACTCGGCGCGGTATTGCTCGACCAATTGAGACAGCGAGGATTTCTAAAACACCTGGCTATGCAGAGAATGGCAAGAAAGCAGGTGTCTTCTGACACAGTCGAAGGGAAGGAGTAACGCATGAGAATCATAGTGAAGATATTGGTGATCTGCCTTATTCTGGGATGTATGACCAGCTTGGCACAATCGCCGGAAAATGTGGCGGGATCTGAACGACAGTTGCTGATGGTCGGGACAGCGCATCTGGATACGCAGTGGCGCTGGACTATCCAAAACACGATCAACGAGTATATTCCATCCACTTTTCGGGACAATTTCAAACTACTCGATCAGTTTCCGGGCTATGTCTTCAGTTTCGAAGGTGCTTTTCGGTATATGTTGATCAAGGAATACTATCCCGACGACTACGAGCTTCTCAAGGGCTACATCAACAGCAACCGTTGGAGAGTGATTGGCAGTTGGGTTGATGCGGTCGATGTCAACATCCCGTCATTCGAGTCTCTCGTCAGACAGACACTCTATGGCAACGGATATTTCAAACGTGAGTTCGGCAAGACCAGCCGGGATATCTTCCTTCCAGACTGCTTCGGATTTGGCTACGCGCTTCCGTCAATCGCACGCCATTGTGGTCTTCAGAGTTTTTCCACGCAGAAGCTCTCCTGGGGTTCCTCTGTAGGAGTGCCATTTGATATCGGCGTATGGACAGGAGTCGACGGCTCGTCAATTTTCGGCGGTCTCAAGCCGGGAGCCTATGTCAATCGCATTGAAGACGACTTGAGTCGCGATACTCTCTGGCTCGCCCAGATCGATAGTCAGGGAACTGCATCAGGTTTATATGCCGGATACGGATATTTCGGAACGGGAGATACCGGAGGCGCACCCGACTCGGCGTCTGTCGATTGGCTTCAGCGATCAGAGGCTAGTGACGGTCCCATCAGGGTGTGGTGTGGAGGAGCGGATGACCTTGTCGATATGGCGTTGGAAGCCGATACCAACCTCCTGCCGCATTACCGTGGAGAGCTCCTCATGACTCGTCATGGCGTTGGCTGCTACACATCCCAGGCAGCGATGAAACGTTGGAATCGAAAGAATGAACTGCTGGCCGATGCCGCGGAGAGGGCATCGGTGATCGCCTCGCATCTCAGAGGATTCAGCTATCCGGGAGAGACTCTTCGAGACAGTTGGGTACGGTTTCTGTGGCATCAGTTCCATGATGATCTCACCGGCACAAGCATCCCCGAGGCGTATGAATTCTCGTGGAGTGACGAGATACTGGCGATGAACCGATTTGCATCGGTGTTAGAGAACGCGGTTGAAGCCACAGTTTCGGCTCTCGATACGCGGGCTGAAGGAGTACCCGTTGTTTTGTTCAATCCTCTTTCGATCGAGCGGACTGATGTCGTGGAAGCATCAGTCAAGTTCAATGAGTCAACTCCTGAGTACGTGCGTGTGATTGGTCCCGATGGCAGAGAGGTGCCTTCGCAGTTGCTAAGCACAAATGGCAATGAAGTGATGCTGCTGTTCGCGGCCACCGTCCCCTCAGTAGGCTATTCCGTTTATGACATTAGATCCGCTAATAAGCCATCATCAATGTCGAACTCTCTCAAAGTCAGTACGACCGGCCTCGAAAATGAAAGATACAAGGTTGCTATCGACGCCGACGGAAATGTGGCATCGATCTTCGACAAAATGCAGCAACAAGAATTGCTTAGCGCGCCGATTCAATATCAGCTTCTCTTTGATAAGCCAAGGCAATGGCCGGCATGGGAAATTCAGTACGAGGATATTATGCAGCCCCCTCTGGCTGTGCTCGGCAACCCCGAGTCAATCGAGGTGATTGAAGAGGGACCGGTGCGCGCCGCGGTTAAGGTGATTCGGAAGATCGGCGACAGCGAATTTGCAACTATCATTCGGCTCTGTGGTGGCTTGTCTGGAGACCGTATTGAGTTCTTCAATGACGTGAACTGGTATGAGAAGGAACGCCTCCTGAAGGTCGCATTCCCGGTTACCGCTGCCAATGACAGTGTTACGTATGATCTTGGACTGGGAACAATACGACGCGGCCTGAATCGAGAGAAGCTGTATGAGGTCCCCGGGCACCAATGGGCGGATATCACGGAAGCATCCGGTGAGTATGGGGTCGCTGTGCTCAACGACTGCAAGTATGGCTGGGATCATCCCGACCGTGGGACTCTGCGACTCACGTTGATCCATACACCGGGTGTGTTTGAATCATGGATGTGGGTTGGTGACCAGAAATCGCAGGATTTGGGGCATCACCAGTTTTCATTCGCTGTCTCCGGACATCCGGATGACTGGCGGCAAACTGTGCCTTGGCAGGCGGCGCGGTTCAATCAGCCAATTGTCGCATTTCAGACCGACAGCCGTCAGGGGCCACTGGGCAAGTCATATTCATTCCTGAAGCTGGTTGAACAGTCAGATGGAGGTGATTCCGACGAACTCCCCGGAGCTTTCGTTAACTCAGTCAAGCAGGCTGAAGAGAGTGACGAGATTATCGTGCGAGTCAAGGAGTTGCAGGGACTGTTTCACAGTAGACTCAAACTGCGCTTCGCTGATGCAGTCGTTTCGGCGCGAGAGGTGGATGGTTGCGAGGATTCGTTGGACGTCGCTAAGGTGGGAAACGGCGAATTGACCTTCGATCTCAAGCCGTATCAACCGAAAGCGTTTGCAATCAGATTGCGGCAGGACGAAAATGGCGCGACTGCCCATCCTGAGTCGTGGCGCGTGGATCTTCCTTTCAACGAAGACGGGATCAGCTCTGATCGGAACCGGCTGGATGGTGATTTCGACGGTCAAGGAAATACTCTATCAGGCGACTTGCTCCCGGATCACTGCACTTTTCAAAACATTGAATTCAATCCTGGATCAACTGATGACGGTCACAACAATATGGTGGCGTGTAAGGGACAGACGATACAGTTGCCTCAAAAACCGTTCAATCGTCTGTACATTCTGGCTGCTTCGACAAACGGCCCCTCTTCAGAGACTTTCACTGTGGACAACCGCACATTCGAGGTAGATATTCCTGACTATGCCGAACCGATGGGACAGTGGAATAACCGCGTAAATGGCAGACTGCTGATGGAGGAAGCACATGAAATCGCACCCGCGTTTATCAGTCATGTGCCTGTAGCATGGTATGGCTGTCATCGTCATACGACTGACGGTGACAATGAGGCATATCGCTTCACATATCTTCATGCCTATCGCATGGGTTTTCCGAATGGCGCTCGTACTCTTATTCTGCCGGATAATCCACGTGTTAAGGTGCTCGCAATTACTGCAGCACAGTCATCGTACGCGAATGTTCGGCCGGTTGAGCCACTCTACGACATCGAGTCCGGCACCTTTGCCAGGATCTCCGCCGAACGGACCGCTTTCCTCGATCCTGTGCCTGTAACGCTATCGACCCCGATTCCGGGAGCTGCGGTACATTACACTCTCGATGGGACCGACCCAACGGAGACATCTCCGATTTATGTCGAGCCAATCACGATAGCCGCGACGTCGACTGTGAAGGCGCGAGCCATCAGACAAGGTTTCGACGACCGGTATGTCACCGCTATGTCATTTCAGAAGCTGAGTCCTCATCCGTCGCATGTGATCACTGACGTCGCGCCGGGACTCAACGCTCGGTATTTCGAAGGAAGCTGGAGCAAAGTGCCGGAATTCGATACGATTGCTGCTCTCCGCGAGTTTGTGGCGGATCAGGTTCTTCTTCCACCCTTTGCGCGTGATGAAGATTTTGGTATGACGTTCACTGGTCAGATCAACGTTCCTGCTGACGGTTTGTATGAGTTTGAGATTAGTTCAGACGATGGCAGCCTTCTCTGGATTTCCGATTCGCTGGTTGTGGACAATGATGGTCTTCATGGCGGCGGGTTTGTTGGTGGAGCAATTGCTTTGAAGGCTGGGTATCATCCGATTCGAGTATACATGTTCCAGGCCAAGGGTGATCGAGATCTGCAGATGCGACTGACGTGCCCTCAAATGCAAGGACAATCTGTACCAGCGGATTGGCTGTTCCATTGAGGGCTCGCCAGTACGGTGGCTTCTGCGACTCCGTAATCCAAAGCGCCGACGTGGCCAAGTAAGCACTCGCCGGTGAGATAGATGATTTCTTTAACCAATGTGTGATAAGGAACGACTTACTTCCAGGATCCGCCCTGATTCTGAATGCGAGCTTCATACCACAATCGCAGAGTCTCGTGTTATGCCAGCTCATATCGGAATGAGCTTCAGAGTGGAGTGACTACTGAACTCGAAGTCCGCTATCGACGCCTCTTGCTGCAACTATGCCGGAAAGCGTGTGGCAGTCAGCGACTTGCAGCAGCGCGAGACCCGGTAGATCTGATTTCGTGCCCATATTTTGACCAAATGCTGCGACTTTTCTGAAAACCTGCCCGTGCGGGCGCATATCCACAGAATGCCTGGCAAGGTACCAGTGAGGCTGTTTGGAGCCGACAGTGTTGCCGACAACGCGAAATTGCGGGCGACACCCGGGTACCCGCTCTATCGGTTCAATCTATAAGCCAGGGGCTTTCTGCATCCCACCTGCAGTGTTCTTCAACCAATAGGCGGTCATGGTGATGTCTCCAACCACACGCTCGTAGTGGATGCCTTCAGGAAGTTGTCTACTGTACCTCTCCGGTATCTGACTCCTGTAAACTCTTCTGTGATCACGAGGCATCAGAACTCCACTCAGTACTCCAAGCTTACAGATCACGTCCCAGCTGTAACAACTGTTCGCGTAGTCAGATCTCTTAGCTGTTCGTCTGCAGCGACCCGCTCCTGTCGTCTGTGACCGCTGTGCCCGCAAACACCCCCAACTACCTCTTAGCTGTCAGATTCATTCGATCCTTGAAATCGTCCCAAGAAACTCCCTTCACTTCCTACCAGCGATGTCGAAAGTCTCTCTCGGTGAACCAGGGCTTACCATTGGGCTTAACCTCTTTCCATTTTCAAACTTACGGTTATGCCCTTTATTTCATCAACTTCTCAAAGTACAAATCATAAGATACACTAACCGCAATCGTCAATCCTTGACAAGCTCTCCTCAAGCACCTATTTTCAATACAATGACTTACCGGTCATGATTCGCAGCAGCTAAGATCAAAGATCAGACAATGGGCAACACACAGAATATCATCAGGGACTTCTTGAAATCACCTCTCGATTTGAGGAAATTCAATGAATTCTATAAGCTGATCTATAGACACACATTAGGCTGCGTTAGCTTTCTTGAACGCAAGGGATACATTCTACCGTCAGAAACAGGTGACAGGGAGCAACGGCTTTCAGATTTGACTATCGACATACTCGGGACGCTTCTGAGATGCGATGGCTCCCGACCGTTTCATCTCGTATCTGAGCACTTTGAAAGATATGGGATGCACGATTATGATCAAGTGTCGAGCGAGGATATTCGCTCCTGCCTGTCGGTGCTTCTCAACGGCCACGCCCGGCAGGAACTCCACAAGTTGCGCAAACAGGATGATCCGCAGATTGACAATCTCAAGAGACGATTCAAGGATATTTTGAAAGGCAAAGAATTCGCTTCATGCAGCGCGGATTCGGGCCGTGCAGAGTACGTGCATCTGTTGAAGTATGCACATGACTTGAGGAAGGATATGAGGCGCTCGACCGGTGAATTCCTGGAATCGGTATCGGAGGATGCTTTCAGAGAGAGCAATTCCAGAATCACATGGTGTCATGATATTTTTGAGCGAATAAACGACGAGACCGGCTACCAGAATTTTGCAATCAAGCATGAACTCTTGAGCACGGTCGTTTCTATCAACTGTAGAGAATTAGAATTCTATGCTGACCTGATGCACAAACCGGGCGGTCCGAAAGCGGGAATGCTGCGGCGCGAACTTGATCGAGGTATGGCCGCGACGCTCGAATGGGCCGAGACTGATCTGCTCATCAAGTTTCGCGAGAACGGACGAATCTCTGAGAGTGAATCAGTCCGATTGATGACTGCGCTGAGTGCATATCTCTCTGATTTTTGTGAGCATGGCCAGACCGACCCGATTCCGAGATACTTCAAGGAGAATATGTCGCCGGAGGCATGCGACCGGTATCTTGATGACTACAAGTACGTTTTTGAGACGCTCGTGAACAAATCGATTGACTATCTGAAGGAATTTGTCAGAAAAAAAGCTACATCTCTCGGATATGGGGACTATTAGATTTATGAACATTTACTGGAGGGCGGAGTATGCATCCGTCAAAGGATAGACTACGACTCTTCGCGGAACAGGGCATGCAGGACGCAGCCGAGCGAGAGCGCATCTCCGACCATATCGAAGAATGCGAGTTTTGCTCGGAATTCTGTGAGGATTACAGGTCTTATCTCGAATCCATCGAGGCCGTTAAGGATGCCGACATCCCGTCTCATGCGCTGCGTTCTGCGGATACGCTCTTCAGAAGAGCAATTCGCGGTATGACTATCGCCCTGCAGCCCCTAACCGAAGATGTCTCATCGCCTCTCAAGCTGGCCGCTGACGGCAGCGAGAGCTTCAAGCCCGAAATAGTGAACATAGCGACACTCTGCTCAGAGAGTCCCGAGGCCATCCTGCGAATAATGCGCGACAGCACTAAGGGAATCGAGTATGTGCAATTGATTTCCGACGACCCGAATTTAACGGGTCATATCATGATACAGGTTCCGGAGATTGGCTGGGAATTGATCACCGATCGTAACGGCAAGGCAGTTGTCGAGCGCACACCTGAAGTCGAATTGTCGAAATTGAGATGGCAAATCAAGCTGCCGGATGCGATCTTCTCGATGAAGCCTCTTGAATACGATCCTGATGAGACCACATATTCCGAGAAAGTAGAACTCACTTCGCCGGAATCTGACAGAATATCGGTCGAATTTCGCGGCAAGAGAGAGGGCAAACAGATCGTGATCCGAATTCTCGAACTCGATGGCAAGCAGGATTTTGGGGAGGTGCGCGTGCTTGTATCTCAGGGTGACATTTCCAGAACATCAAAGACATCGACAGCGAGCACTGTCTCCTTCGAGCTGACCGATTCGGAATCAGAAGTCGATATCAGGTTATTCAGGTGAGAGCAATGTCCCTGTTAGAATTTGCCAGAGAATTTGCGCGCCTCAAGTCTGACCTGGCGGCTTGCAACATTCCTGATGTCCAGCTCGTCCGGCTTGTAGATTTCTGGCCAACCCTCCAGCAAAACGCTGACAATCCTTCCTATCAAAGCTATGTCGATGAGCTCGTACCCATCATATTGCATTTAATCAACGAAGAGAGCCTATATGATCTGACAATAGAAGAGTTGCAAACGATACAGTCGATGCTGCAGCAACTGCACCTTCTTGAACGGCTGACACCGCTTCACGACAGACTTGCTGAGCGCAACAGAACAGTCTCTGAGCAGTTGGCGATGCGATACTTCTACGCTGGGTCGATTGAAGATGGTCTGCACGTTGTCGCAGAGATGTCCGGCGGCACTATTCAGACCAGATTTCCGGAAGATGTCGACGACCTCAGCGAATTCGAAGCGTTCCAAGCGATGATGGAGCACGTACGCGGTCGACACAGCTCGCTCGACGCATTCCTGAGCAGTCTCCACGAGAAATGGCAAACGCAACGCGAGTCAATCTCTCAGGAGAGAATCTACGCGCTGTTTGTCGACAGAGACGATTCCGGCCGTGCATGGCGCGGAAGGATGAAAGCGTTGTCAGGAAAGGTAGAGCTGTTTGGGAAATCAGCGACTACCGACGAGATAACGTTCGATAATCAGATCAAGTCACCAGATGATCCGTTTATCGGGGTTGCATATCAGTCACTCGAAGCCGTGCGGCAATTGATAAAACGCTCTGGATTCAGAAGACAATGCGAAGCGTATTATCATGCGCATTTCGGCGTCAAGAATAGTAAGCAGACATTCACCGGCGATTCGATCGGTTTAGCGATTGGACTGCTGACATATACGCAGCTTCTGAAGCCTGAGATCCTGCGTCAGGATAACTTCATTGCATCCGATATCGCAGTTACCGGCAGTATCGACAGCGGCGGCACGGTCAACTCTGTCAATGACGCCACTCTCAATCTCAAGATCGAGCGGTCGTTTTTCTCTCCTGTAAGGCATTTGGTCGTACCCGATGCAAACTTGCCTGTCGTTCGGGATCATCTTGAGAAATTGCGCGAGCAATATCCACGACGCCGTCTGAAACTGATCGGAGTCGAATCCCTGACCGACGCAATCGAGAACCGAAATATCATCCGCGAAGAGAAAGTTGGCCTGGGGGTATATGTTGCACGGAAGACACTCCGCCGTACACGCTCAACCAAACTCCAAATCCCAATTCTTCTCGCCCTCGGCTATCTCCTGCTATGCTTGATATATCCGAAGGCGTGGGTGGGGTTTGATTGGAATCCGCAGTATGTGCGAGTCACGGAGAGGGGATTTCAGGCTTTGAACAGGGATTCGATAGAAGTCTGGGCCGTTGAATATGAATGCGAGTCAATTCGCGCAAGCTCCAAGTGGGAGATAGGCGATATTGATGGTGATCTACTAAACGAGATTGCGTTCATTCCAAATATTTCAGCAGCTAATCCCTGCGAGAGTAATACAATATTGTGGGTATATCAAGATGATGGCAGTCTCATGTTTCAACGCAGCGCCGTTTTGGCTGACAATATCCTCGGAGATTCAAGCCGCGAAGTGCCTTGGGCAGCTGGGGGAATCGAATTC
Source organism: Candidatus Zixiibacteriota bacterium (assembly GCA_018820315.1). Taxonomy (NCBI): domain Bacteria; kingdom Pseudomonadati; phylum Candidatus Zixiibacteriota; species Candidatus Zixiibacteriota bacterium. The sequence continues at coordinate 59,556 of JAHJOQ010000121.1, forward strand.
GTTCAAGGCAAAGGGAATCATCTTGTAGTAGCATCCATCCTCAGGTCCTATCCGTCTCAAGCGCATATAACCCTCTGGAGTTTGAGAGGAGAACTGCTGGGTTGGTATGTTCATCCGGGCATGGTGCAAGTCAGCGAAGACCTGTTTTCGACAGAACGCACAGGGCAACTCGTTTTTCTTGGCATTAACAACGTCATGGGATGCGCATCAATGTTCGCATTACCGATAGACTCTACTGTCGGGTTCTCTCCGCCCCATGACTGTCGATATTACGATTCCTCCTCATTCGTGCCCGGCAGTCAATTGAGCTACATTCTCTTTCCTCAGACAGACCTCAGCACTTCATATCAGAATGAATATAATGGGCCAAACAAGTTGTGGGTATTCCAGAATGGCAGCACGGCAGCTGACATCACTGAACACATACCTGATCAGGAATCTAACATTTGCTATGACTTCGATGCGAGTTACAGGATTGCTGGCGTTTCAATTAGTGACGGGTTCAAACAGAGCAGAAATATCCTGGTAAGCGATGGGAAACTCAATCCTGTCGACTGGCAATCCTATTCAAACACCTTGCGAGACGCCGTTACTTATTGGTCCGCTTCTGGGTGGGTGACCGAGGGCAAACTCCGCGCTCTTGAATCTCTCTCAAAATAGTTTCTACAGATTGTTCCTCTGGTACCTATGCATATGGTAGAAGAAAGGCGCGCGCAAGGTGCTTGTACAACAAACTAACTACTGCGAGGAGGTATCAATGCAACACACTAAGATCCTTTCTATTATCTCTGCTCCGATTCCAGAGGTGTTGCTGGTACTCACGATTCTGTTTCTCGGTGCGCAGAGCGGCTATGCCGATGGCGCACTCTTCGACCCGGCAATCAACTATCCCGTCGGTAGCAACCCCATTTCAGTTCTTGCCGCCGACCTTAATGGCGATAGCATTCCTGACCTTGCTGTGGCCAATCACCACTCAGATAATGTATCTATCCTGCTCAACAGCGATAGTACGTTTCAGGCAGCCATCAACTATGCAGCCGGTAATGGACCCTTTTCAGTCTTCGCTGGCGACCTTGATGGTGACGGCTGTAAGGACCTGGCCGTTGCCAATGCCGTTTCAGACGACGTGTCTATCCTGTTGAACAACTGCGAAGGCATATTTACTCAGAATGGTGCATACGCAATTGGTGATCACGCCTATTCGGTTTTCGTTGCTGACCTTGATGGTGACGGCCATCTTGACCTGGCCGTGGCAAACGCAGCGGCGGGCACCTTGTCCATCCTAATCAACAACGGTGACGGCACATTTCAAGATACTATCAACTATCCAGTTGTTGGTGGCCCCTATTCGGTCATTGCTGCCGACCTTAATGGTAGCGGCCATCTTGACTTAGCGACGGCCAATCCCGGGACGGACAACGTGTCCATTCTCTTCAACAACGGTGATGGTACCTTTCAGGATACCATTAACTACCCAGTCGGTGATGCCCCCTTTGATGTCTTTGCTGCCGACCTTGATGGTAACGGCCATCTTGATCTGGCGACGGCCAATCAACAGTCGGACAACGCATCGGTACTGTTGAATCATGGTGACGGTACTTTTTCGGATGCCGTCCACTACCCAGCGGGTGATGGGCCGCAGGGAGTTACTGCCGCCGATTTTGACGGCGACGGAGATTCTGATCTGGCGGTGGCGAATCCTTTGTCGGATGATGTGACTATCCTATTGAACAACGGTGATGGTACATTTGCTCTGGATTCCGCGTACACGGTCGGTAGCCATCCCTGGGGTATCTTTGCTTCTGACCTCGATCTGGACGGTGATTCCGACTTGGCGGTGGCCTGCTATTACGACAACAGTGTCTCGATTCTTGAAAACCTGACCGGGCCGTATACCCGACCCGACACCCTCTTCGTCGGTAATTCGGCTATCGAGCCGAGTTGTATGGAAGCTGAATTGCCAATCTATCTGGCCAACCAGGAACCGGTTAGCGCGGGACATATTGTCCTCGACTATAGTGAAGCTGGATGGCCGTTCCATCCGTCAGATGTTAGTTTTGCTGGTACTCGTGTGGAGTCGTGGAACCCCACGCTGGGTGTAATCGATTCGACAACAATGACTATCGACATTGGATTTTTCAACTTGAGCGGAACCCCTCTCGATCCTGCCGACGAGATTACGAGAGATATTCCGATCGCTAAGATCATGTTCAATGATGAGTGCGCATTCGCAGGTGAGATGTGGCTGCAGCCACCGGATACAACGACTCTGTGTGCTGAATTCGATTGCTTCAGCACTTCGCTCGTTGATACGCTCGGTGTACTATATGCGCCTGATGTCACATTCGATTCAACTAAGATCTCCGGCTATGTGCCCGGTGACGCCGACGGTTCATGTACTGTTGACATTGATGATGTTGTCTATGTAATCAACTACATCTTTATGGGCGGACCAGCGCCTGTTTGTGAAAGCAAAGCAGGTGACGCGAACGGAAGCTGCGGCATCGACATCGATGATGTTGTCTATCTCATTGCATACATCTTTGCAGGAGGGCCGGAGCCGGTACCGTACTGTTATATCCCACTGCCATTCGAAAAGACCATCGTCGGTAACGCAAGCCTCTCCATCGCAGGCAATGCGAACGAAGAGAGTTCCACAATCTCTCTCACCGCCGACCGCGATGTGCAGGCTATTCAGCTTGAGTTTGCTGTCGGTCATGACGTTGTGAATGTTCGTGTCGAGAGTCTTGTCGATGGTATCGAGACGTTCTACGGATATTCTGGTGGTGTGCTTCGTATCGGGCTGCTCGATCTGTACGGCACCCACATGATTCCGGCTGGAAGCAATGACATAGTCCAAATCACCGGTGCAAATGGCAAGCTGGAATTGACAAATTCGATCATCGTCGCAAAGGGGGGCGGGCATCTGAATTCATCTGTGAGCGAGCAGGCATCAAGTGGAATCCTGCCGCTTAATTTCGCGCTGAATCAGAACCACCCCAACCCATTCAATCCAACAACCGAGATCAGCTTCAGTCTGCCATCCGACTCATACGTCAAACTCGAGATTCACAACATCATGGGTCAACGCGTAACAACCCTCGTAGATGATTACAAACAGGCTGGTTATCACACAGTGACATGGAGTGGTCGCGATGATGGCGGAGCATCTGTTGCTTCGGGAGTATACTTCTATCGAATCGAAGCTGGAGAATACTCTGATTGCAAGAAGATGCTGCTGATGAAATAAAGTCCCTGGGGAACCGGGACGTCCTGCGTGAGGCAGGGACAATGCGGCGGGCTGGTAACAGCCCGCCGCAGCCATTCAAGCAAGCTTTGCGAGACTGTTCGCACGAGCTGCTGTCTCATTATCCACAAATTCAGGCGGCGTCAATTTGTGGACTCGAACTCCGCTATCGCCGCCTCTTACTGCAACTACAGTGGAAAGCGCGTGACAGTCAGCGAGTTGCGTTGACGGAGACCCCACAACTTCCTGAACCGTGCCAGTTTTGTGACCAGCTGACAGCATTTTTCTGAAAATCTTCCGATGTCGCAGCAGGAACCAGGAGTGGCTTCCGAAGATTCAGCATAGTCTGTTTCAAGCTCGCAGTGTCATCCATAATGCGAAATTCGACCGATAATGAAAAAGCCGGCAAATAGCGCTTGACTGGGATTGTCGACCTTCCTCCGTTAATAATCTTACACGCTGGCAGATTTGCCGCTTGGCGTACAATTATATGCTTTGAACCGGTGGGGACCTGCGTCAACCGAAATTCACAAGTGTGATTTGGCAAAACTGATGAATACAATCTGCAGGCAGATTCACTTACGGTCATAACGAGATCTCACCACTATAATGACTTGACTAACAGCTGATTAGTTCTTAATTTTGAATAGATAAACTTGTCCGATATTTATCACGGCAGGAAAAGCTGACTTATGATCCACGGATCTTCCGCTCGATACTTACAGTCAATCGACAGGATTATGTTGATGGCGGTTGCCATCGTTGCTGTTTCGCCAATGATGTCATCGGCCGCGGTAGAGCCATATGACCTCAATCTCATACAAGTCTACGTCACACGCAATCATGGAAACTTTCTGGTAGCGGACTTTGATGGAGATTCACAACCTGAATTTCTGGAATTGAGCAGTGATAGGCAGACATTTTGTATCAGAGAGTTCAGCTCCACAGAGTTTCTCGCCAATCGTTGGCTTCATCACGGTGAGGAGGACCCCAACGTGTTCATGAAACATCTCCTTGCGGCTGATGTGGACGGTGAAAGGGGGGATGAGCTAATCAGCCTGATGCAGGACATAAGCGGGGACAGCGCTTGGATCAGAGTAACCTCTTATTCAGACGAACAGCATCACGTAATCTGCAAGACAAAGGCGATCATAGGGAGCGACATTCGGTCCCGAAAATCATGGCGTGGCCCGGGCTGGGATGGTGAGTTAGATGCCTGCTATGTGGTTGATCTCGAAAATGACGGTGACAAAGAACTTGTCGCTGTCTGCGCGGTAGGCTTCGACTGCTATCCGAGAGGCCTTTTCGTTTATGATTTTCCTTCAGGAGATTTGATCTGGTCCTTCCCGACCGCTTCTAATATCGGACAAGTGGAATTCGCGGATGCCGACGGCGATGGAGAGTCCGAGGTTTATCTTGGGACTTATGTTACCGCGAATGGATGCTTTGCCCGCGAAGTAACGGACAATTCAGAATTCCTATACGCGGTTGATTATAATGGTGATTCTCTGTGGGCAGAGGATCTCGGCGGAAGCATGGATTTTCATGCCAGTAGATTTGCAATTGCTGACGGGGATGGAAACGGCACAATTGAGCTATATATGACTCACTTGCTTGATAAGGCATCAGGGTTTGACGAACATGTCAGGAAACTCAGCATATTGGATTTGAGGACCAGCCGGCAGTTGGCTCAGCATAGCTTCGATCCTCCAGATGCTTTCGGAGATCTCGTCGTTGCCGATCTTGATTTGGACGGCACGATGGAAGTCTTAACGAACAACGGCCCGACCGTGCTCGATGGAACAACTCTGAATCAGATCTGTCAAGGAGAATCCATCAGATGGAGAATCCTCGGCGTCGTGGATATCGATGGTGACACGACAAACGGATTGGAAACCGTTCTAAGGCGCGAAGATTCATTGGTAATCCTTGACAGGAATATGAAGCCGCTTGTCCGTTACACGACCGATGGTAATGACAGAATCGAGCTCGCAATCCATTTTGCAAATGAGAATGGCGAGCATTTCTTGGGAGTAGTTACGGGTCGGCAAGTGGAAGAATGTTTCGGAGAGGATCTTCGGGTTTTCAAGATCGAGAAGTATGTGGCTCCGGAGACTCTCCTCGGTTATGATAAGTGGCGCATGCCGGACTGGTTTAGTGTCTCCATTGCGCTTATCATAGGCGCAATCGCCGGTGTCTTTCTAATCAAAGTAAACGGTCGACTCAGAACTCGTTTTAGGCGATCTGAGGGAATCGGCGAGTATGATTCATTGCTCGATTCACTGGCGACGTTTGAGCATGGCCAGTCGGCAGGACGGAATCTTGAGCGCATCGAATTCCTTCTCAACAATCTTCCGCCAGATGATGCCAGACTGAAGCCGATCGTGCCGCGTGTAATGTCTGCGCTTGAGACTTACAGTTCATTCACGAGTGGGCAATTGCGTGATGTGGTTGAAAGATCAGCGAGATGTGAAGAGTTTGCCGTCAAGGCGGCAGATATTCACAACCTGGATCTGGAGCTGACCGCAATACTGTCAGAATTCGACATAGCCGATCCTATCTCCGGATTCAGATTGAGAAAAGAGGAGATGATCGATTTGACCGTCAAACTGAAACAGTCGGTTCGCGATATCAGAATCGGAGTGATGTCGAAGTTGTCGGTCGATCTTGTGGAAACGGTGAACAACGTGATTGGTTCGCTGTCGGCTCAACTCAAGAATAGCGGCATCAGCATCACAAAACTCGGCGTGACGGGGGATATAAGCCGTGCGGTCTTTTTTTCTCGGCCTCATCTGGTCTCGATAATCGAGGAGATATTCTCGAATGCTTCCGCAAGCATGCGGGATTCATCGGTCAGGAACATCGGTATCGCAATCTCGATCGTCGCTGATACGGTTGCGTTGTCGATTTCGGACACGGGCGGCGGGATTCTGGCTGAGAATGCGGAGGTGCTTTTTGACAGGGAGTACTCTACGAAGCAGGATAAAGGTGGCTATGGCTTGTTCTATGTCAGACAACAAATCGAGCGATTCGGTGGAAAAATCACCATTCGCAACAACAATGACCGTCCCGGGGCAACTGTGACAATAACGATGAAGCTGGTTCCTAATGAATGATCGCAACTTGAGAGTCCTCATTATTGATGATGACGCAGACTTTCGCGAAGATCTTAAATTGCTTCTGCCGGCCGCTTTCGAATCATTGATGGCTTCGTCCCTGGCAGCCGCCACAAAGCTGCTCAATGATCGCGAGATAGACTTGGTGTTTCTCGACATTGACCTCGGCGGGGATATCAATGGTCTGGAGTACCTCAAAAAGATCAAAGCAGACCAGCCGTACCTTCCCGTTATCATGGTTACCGCTGATCGCAGTGTAGACTCGATCGTTCAGGCAATGCGGCTTGGCGCCTCCGATTATGTCGGCAAAAGCCCCGATCTCGACAAGCTGGAATTGTCAATCACAAGAGCGCTATCTGAAAGCTCGCTGCTACGCAGGCTGGACCTGCTCGAAAGTGACCTCGGACATCGTGTCGGAGATCTCATAGGTGAGAGCGAAGCTATCAAAACGATCCTGAAGGAAATGAAAAAACTCGGTGCTGTCCCATCAAATGTCCTGATTACCGGTAAGAGTGGTACGGGCAAGGAGCTTGTCGCAAGGGGCATTCACAAGCTATCTGACCGCCAGAAGCAGCCGTTTGTAGCCGTCAATTGTGCTGCCCTATCGCGCGAACTGATTGAAAGCGAGCTGTTCGGCCATGAGAAGGGAGCCTTCACGGGAGCTGTTGGGCGAAGATCGGGGAAGTTCGAGCTTGTCGGCAGCGGCACGTTGTTTCTCGATGAGATCACCGAGATACCGGTCGAACTTCAGGCGAAACTTCTTAGAGCGATCCAGGAGCGAGAGTTCAGCAGGGTTGGTGGCAACAGCATTATCAAATTCGCAGGTAGGCTACTGGTGTCTTCTAATCGAAACATCCCTCAGGCGATTTCAGATGGACACTTTAGGGAGGACTTGTACTATCGCATAAATGTTTCCTCAGTGTACATTCCGCCACTTGCCGACAGAAAAAGCGACATCCCGGTGCTTGCCAAGCATTTCGTTTCCAAGTTCTCCAGGGAGATGAAAAAACCTATCTGCTCCATCAGTGAGAGAGCTGTCGAACATCTTTCGAGTTATGACTGGCCGGGAAACGTAAGAGAGCTAGCAAACGTCATCGAAAATGCAGTAGTGCACTGCGACGACTCCGAACTGGATCTGCACCACTTCGGTCCGTTCATCTCTCACTGCGAATCACTACCGGAGAGATATGAAGAGGCTAAGCAGCTCGCTCTCTCCCGGTTTCAGAGGGATTTCATCTCGGCTGCTCTCAGTAGACACGGCGGAAACGTGACAAAAACTGCCGATGAGATTAGTGTTTCTCGACAGGGACTTATCAAAATGATGGAGACATGCGGGCTTTCGACGAAGTAGTCTGTACCCGCAGTTTGAACTTCCTTCCCGGTTCTGCAATCAACAGTGGCATCTCCACAGATTAGAATTGTAAACTGCAGTTTCCATATCGTCCACTTCAGTTGACAATCTTAAGCAAATAACGGCAGACATCATCTGACCACCTGATTGTTAGTCTGCTCTAACTGTATGCCATCTAGTGCATTGCTGAAACCCCCTGCCTTTGCTTCGCCCACCTCCGTGTTCGGCACAGAGTTTGCAAAGAATGAAAATCAAGAGGAAGTGAGATGAAACTTGAAAGACATACAGGAGGTGAGATTCAAAAAACCAGGTTTTGAGATTACCGGATGAGTGAAAACAGGAAAGTAAGGAGGAAGGAAAGATGTTAGCAACGGATTATCAATGGGTAGGATCACAGCTGAACAGACTACCGGGTATCCTGACAGTGCTTGTCAGTTTCGTCTTGCTGTCTCTTTCGGGAGTAGCTTTCTGCGAAACTGATTTCGATTTGGTGGAGACTATCGGCATAGAAGACAAGCCAGAGGCAATGGTGATTGCCAACCTGGACAGTGATCCGGAAACCGAATTCGTCGTCGTGCTTGGCTGGAGCGGAATTGTGAAGGCCTACGACAATGACGGGACCATACTCTGGACACAAACTACCGGATGGTACGGGTCGATCAATGCCGGTAATCTTGATGGCGATCCGATGGATGAGATCGCGGTCAGTTCGGCCGATCATCATTTGTACGTCTATGATGACGATGGTTCAGTAATCTGCGTGCAAGCAATTGACAGGCTCGGCCATGACAAAGCAAACTTTGCGGACATCGATGGGGATGGCGATAACGAACTCGTGTTCAGCGAGTGGGACAGTAGTGTCTATTCAGCGAGTCCGGCAAAAGTATATGCCTTCGATCCGGAGACATGCACGATCATCTGGACATACACGCTTCCTGATGATGCTGTCACCCATTGCAGTGACATAGATGGTGATGGCGCGGCAGAGATCGTTGCGTCGAGCAGAGGAGACGCAATCTCACCGGTCATGGTCCTTCTTGAAGGAGATGGCACACCAGTCTGGACAAAACCGGGTCAGGCGTGGACTGTCCGGTTCTGCGATATGGACGGGGACAACGAGAACGATCTGGTGACCAACGTTGGTGGCATCAGCGCTTACAATTATGATGGTGTTGATCTCTTCAGTTCAAGCGCAAAGGGTTTTCTGGTTAATATGTTCGATCTTGATGGTGATGGCGAGATGGAATTCCTCGGCATCGGTTTGTCCTCGCGTGATTCTATCTATGCAACTAACCTCGACGGAACTGAACTCTGGTCCGCCACCCTCTCATCACAAGTGGGATATGCCGAACCTATATCTCTCGGAACAGGGTCGACAGCCGGTGTCACAGCTGCGCTGCGCGATGGCGATTCACTGTTCGTGCTCTCTGGCCTTGATGGTTCCGTTCTTTGGAAGAATGCACCGGATGGTGCTACGGAACGTTTTCGAATCCCATCAGGCTCAGCGGATTTTGATGGTGATGGTCTCACTGATATGATTGTCGGTAATGATAACGACCTGATCTATATGTTTCATCAGAGTAGTTCGAGCACCCTTCTTGGCTGGCCAACGCTTTGTCACGATCTGCAGCACACGGGCAGCACTTCTGACTCACTGCAACCCCCGCTCACATTGCTGGACAGCTTCACAGTCAGTACGGGAAGCGCGTCGTTCTTGTCGGGAGAAGTGATTGTCGATGGAATGGCCTATGTCGGGGGAATTTCAGACTGCGTTTACGCGTACGATCTCACAACCAACGAGATCGTATGGGATTTCTGCGATAGCGAGAGACGAATAAGGACCCCATGCGTGACTGGTGAGTATGTTTATGTAACAGCTAGCAAGACAGCCTCCTCGGGCAGCAGGCTCTATAAACTCGACAAAGGCACTGGCGCTCTTGTCGATTTTGTGGATGTGCCGGGCGAGCCGGAACCCCCTTGTGTGGCCAATGGCATCGTTTATGTTGGATACTCGCACTACTGGTCGGGGCCGTTCGGTTTGCTTGCAGTGGATGCAAACGATCTTCATACACTATGGAACTACACAAATCCGACCAATCACGGTTTCAGCCAACCGGCTGTTTCAGACGATGGATCGAGACTCTTCGTATCTGACGGAGGGGGCAGACTCCTGTGTCTCGATGCGGCCACTGGTGTGCCGTCCTGGTCGTTCTCTTCCGGTCACTCTTGGGGCGTGAATACGCCAACATATCATAATTCGACGGTGTACATGGTTGCCGGGTATAGTAACATCAATGTATACGCCCTTGATGAATCTAACGGAAATCTCTACTGGCAGAAACATCTTGTGTCAGCGGGCTATCCTTCTCAAACGCAGGCACTATATGACGGTAAGTTCTTCGTGAGCGCAAACGAGACATTGTACGCCCTTGACTGCGATGACAACGGCGAGATTATCTGGACATTCCAGAGAGACGGTGGATGCTACTCACCATCGGTGGCTTCGGGTATTGTCTATGTCTCGACCGACAGTCCGGCAAAGCTCTACGCACTGAATGCGTACACCGGGGACAGTCTGTGGTGTCATTCCAGCGGACAGACGGGCCCGCAGATGTCTGGACCGGCTATCGACGGCGGGCATCTTGTGACATGCTTCTCCAACAGCAATCAGTGGAGCGTGTATCATTATACGGCTGACCTTCCGATCCCACCTATCTCTGCCGAGACTGAAATGACTCCAGATCCAGTGTACATATACTGGGAATTTGCTATGGATCCGAAGATGGACACGATATATGTCGGCAATTTCAGCGGTGGCTACTCCGCGTCAGACGTCGATACGACGAGCCTGCTGCTGAACGGTTCGATTGCACCGATCGAAGTCAACACTGTTCCTGCAATGAGTGGGTACACTGGCGAAGTCCTCGAATTGATTTTCCCGCTAGCCAATGTGATCTCCTGCTATCCGCCGCCTTTAGACACAACGATTCAGGATTACACAGTAACAGCGCAACTGAATGATGATCGCAGCCTGAGCGCATCGGGATCCTTCACGTTCATCGGCAAGATTCGCGGTGATGTGAACTACGACATGCATGTGAATCTTCTCGACATCACGGTTCTTGCCAGCTACATTTTCAAGAGCGGCAATCCACCATGTCCAATCGAATCCGGCGATGCTGATCTTTCAGGTGATATTGATATTGATGACGTCGTGTCTCTGATTGCCTATATCTACTGCGGAGAGCCATGGCCTGCCCGGATTGAACACGCTATCAACTCAGAAGCGAAGGACGCTTTCGCCGCCGCTCAGATTGTTGTGATCCCTGAAGATAGCTATACTCGTTCCTCTCAGATGATCAGTGTGGATTCAAGAGTAGCGGTGCGTGGTTATCAGTTCGAATTTGAAGGAGCGGATTTCCGAGGTGTTTCTGTCAGGTCTTTTGTACCGGGAATGGAGTTGTTCTATGGAATTGTCGATGGTCGCCTGAAAGTCGGTCTGTTCGATATCGAAGGTCAGGCTATATGTCCCTCTGGAAATCACGACGTGATTGAAGTTGAGAGTGCCGCCAATTCAAGAGTAAAGCTTCTGAAAACAATACTCGCCTCGGATGGTGGCGGCAGCACAACCGTTATTTACAGGGATGCATTTGATCAGCCCGTGCTACCGTCGGGATATAAGCTGAACCAGAACTATCCGAATCCGTTCAATCCGGTTACGATGATCAGCTTCTATATGCATAAGGCGGGCAACTATACGCTGACCGTATACAACGTTGTGGGGCAGATAGTCGACAAGATCGAAGGCACCGCGACCCAAGTCGGCGAAGTCTCTGTCGAGTGGGATGGTCACGATAAGGCCTCAGGCATATATTTCTACAAACTCGATACTGAAGGCTTCAGTGAAACCAAAAAGATGGCCCTGGTGAAGTAGCATCGGTCGAGCTACAGCTCACCTGTGGTAAGGCACCGGCGGCGCCGACATGGCGTCGCCGGCCATTAGTTGCAAGCAAACAGAATCTGAGACTCAATAAACGATGGAAACCTCATGAAAGATGAATCTACCGTCAGGGAGTGCTCGATTCTTGTAATTGACTCCGAGCCTGAGTTTGCAGAGGATCTATCCGTCTTGCTTCCTTCAGAGTATGATGTCGAGATTGCCGGCGGGTTGGGTGCGGCAATCAGGTCAATTCGTGACCATCGCCCCGACTGTGTACTTCTGGATGCACAAACACCTCTGGAGAAGGACGGCGTAAGATGCTTCGAAGGGATGGATCAAATTACGCTTCTTAGAGAGAAATGTACGGATATGGATATTCAGTGTCCGCCTCTCATATCCATGTCGGCACGCCTTGCTGACGTCGAAGACGCACCACTTGAGGCTAGACCAGAGGCCCAGATAGGAAAACCGCTCGACATTGATGAGCTGAAAAAGATAATCAAGAGGCTGACGACGTTCTAATTGTGAAGCAGAATATGGCCGAATCAAGCTCATAGTACATCTTACAGTTGATTTGGCAAGCTTAGCTGACTTCACAGAACCTCCACACTTCTGCGTTATAGAGATTGGAAAGGTCACCCATTTGCTCAATACGCGTTGACAGCGCCAGTAAATCCCGCAACGACCTCATGGCTGCCAAATTCACTCTGTCCTTCAAATCGTCCCCAAAACTCGCCTCACTTCCGACCAACGATACCGAAAAGTTCTCTCGGTGAACCGGAGCTCACCATTGGGCTTAACCTCGTTCAATTTCAATCCTAAGGCTGAGCCCTCTATTCCATCAATTTCCCAAAGTCCAAATTATAAGATATGCACATCTGCCCCAGAAATCCCTTGCAATCCCGATTCAACATCACGTATATTATGTGGAAGTAAATATGCGACGACCGTTGGGGGTGGCGCAAAGTCATCGCCTGAGATCATACCCCCCAACCTGATCCGGATAATGCCGGCGGAGGGAAACGGTGTCATGAGTGTGATTACTGTAAATAGTCCGTCAATTCTCTCATTTGGGAGAAGGCGGATTTTTTTTTGGAGGTGTTATGTTTAGAGCGATCGCAACCATTGTACTGATGCTTGCCGCTTTCGCCAATGCGAGTGGTGAGGCAATATCGGGAGTTGTAACCGATGCCGACGGCAACCGACTTGCCAATGTCAATATCACGATCGGTGGAACCAGTTACAATCCGACTGCCGAGAATGGACAATTTAATATCGAACTACCGGGCGCCGACGGTTTGAATATCACGTTTTCGCATGTCGGTTTCAGGCCTGTGATGAAGGAGGTCAATCTGGATGAGGCGCTCTACATCATTCTTGAACGTTCCACCTATGTCGCCGACGGTGTCACCGTACACGCAAGCAGGCTTGATGATTCGAATCCTGCGCGACCATACACAGATTTCACCAGCGATCAGATCAATCGCGACTATCTGATCAGCGAGTTTCCACTTCTACTCGAAAATACGCCGAATCTCTTCTCGTACGCTGATGCCGGTGGTGGGATGGGTTACAGCTACCTCAAGATTCGTGGCTTTGATGATAAGAGAATTTCTGTCTATATCAACGGTGTACCGCTCAACGATCCCGAGGACCAGGCGACATATTTCGTCGATCTGCCCGATTTCGCCGCAGAGGTGACCGACATCCAGATCGAGCGAGGCATAGGAAACTCGTCCTATGGAGACGCCTCATTCGGCGGGTCGGTCAATATAGTGTCAGCTGCGCTGGACCGTCCGCGAAAGGTCTCTCTTTCCGCCGGTTACGGAAGCTATCTGCACGATGGTGCGGTGATTGGCGATGTCCGCAAGCAGGCATTCGAATATTCATCCGGTCTGGTCGATGGCAGGTGGAGTTTCGCTGGACGATACTCGAAGATGTTCAGTGACGGGTACCGCGAGAACTCGTGGTATGATGGCTGGTCTTACTTCCTGTCTGTTTCGCGACTCGATCCGAATATGACGACAACATTCAACACATACGGCGGTCCAATGCAGATGCACCTTGCCTACTATGGCAGTGATCGTGCGACGCTCGATGCAGACCGCCGGGATAACTATCTGACATACCCGAACGAGACCGACAATTTCAATCAGCCGCATTATGAGATTCACAATGCCTATCATCTTAACGAAAGGATGACTCTGAGTAACACTTTGTACTATATAAGAGGGCGCGGTTATTACGAGCAGTACAAAGAGAGTCGAGATTTCGAAGAGTACAATATCCCGCCCATAATTTATGAAGATACCAACGGGAGCCCTTCATCAGCATATGGTGAGGGTGATCTCGTTCGTCAGCAATGGGTTGTAAAGAATCAATACGGCCTCAATCCACGGCTCGACATCAAACATGATTCGGGCGAGTTTTCGGTCGGGGGCGCGTTTTATCTCTTTGACTCGGAGCATTGGGGCCAAGTGGTGTGGGCCGAGGGTGTGACATCAGATATGATCAGTCCGCGCCACAAATACTATGAGTATTTCGGGGACAGATTCTCCGGATCGATATATGCCAGCGAGAGATACGATCTGACAGACAAATTCAATCTGAATGCGAGTCTTCAAGCGAGATTCATCCAGCAAACCTTCGATCAGACTCTGATGGGTGCTTTTGTCAGCGACAATGATTATGATCTCAACTGGCTGTTTCTATCACCCAGGGCGGCGATCAGCTACAAACCGGACAATCGGTTCACATTCTCGGTCAGTGCCGCTGTCTCATCGCGCACACCGGACGATGCTTCTATATATGATGCGAATGATCCATATGCTGTGCCGTCGCTCGGTATCAAGCCTGAGCGAGTTTACGATTTCGAGCTGGGTGGATCTTTCAGGACCGGTGTAGCGAATGCAGGCGTCAATCTCTACTGGATGGAATTCGGGAACGAGATAATCCCGGCGGGTGGATATACAGATGACGGGGTCCCGCTGACCATAAATGCGAGCAGATCGGTGCATGCCGGGATTGAGACGACGGCCGGATACAAACCCCTCGACTTTCTGTCACTCAGCGGCAATCTCTCCGTAACCTACGATAGGGCAAGAGATTTCAAGGTCAGCCAGATTCTCTATGATAATTCGAGCGACTGGAATCAACTGGGCACGGTCACAGTCGATTACTCCGACAACCCCCTGCAGGGATTCCCAACATATCTCGGGAATATTCTGGCTGACTTGCAGTTTGACCGGTATCGACTTGCTCTCAGAAGCAAATTCGCGGGAAGGCAGTACATCGACAACGCCGGTATCAAGGCGATATCGGTTGAACCTTTTGTGACATTCTCGGCATCAGCATCGGCTGCTTTGAGCAATCCCGCCGGAGTAGGACGGCTTCTGCTGTCAGGGAGAGTAGACAATATTTTCAACCGCAAGTACGAGACTTCGGGATTCTGTGAATTCTACTCTTTCCGGGATTCACCCGCCATCACAGGCGCATACTACATCCCTGCGGCGGAGACGTCATTTTTTGTGCAACTGAAGCTCGAACTGGAATAGATATTGACGGCAATCGATTATGCAATTGTAGTTGCCTATCTTGTCGGGCTGGTCGCCGCAGGACTCATCCACCGAGCACGCAGGGATGAGAGCGCGGCGTCGTTCATAATCGGCGGGCGTACTCTGACTCTACCGGCATTCGTTGCTTCTCTTGTCTCGACATGGTATGGCGGAATTCTCGGTGTTGGAGAGTATTCATACCTGTACGGCCTGTCGACCTGGCTGGTGTTTGGCTTGCCGTACTATATTGCGGCGCTGATATTTGCAATCTTCCTTGCGAGGAAAGCGCGCGAATCCGAAGCACTGACCATTCCCGACAGACTTGAGAAGACATATGACAAGAGAGCCGCCGGAATCGGTTCGGTAATCCTCTTCATCATGACCGTACCGGCGGCATATGTACTCATGATTGGCATACTGGCAGAGGTTCTGTTCGGTTGGCCACTCTGGGTCGGCATCGTTGCGGGGACACTCTTCTCATTAATATATGTCCATTTTGGAGGATTTCGCTCGGTCGTGCGAACCGACATATTGCAATTTGGGCTGATGTTTATCGGATTTGCGGTCTTGCTGATAGTAGCGGTCACTGAATTCGGTGGCCTCGGATATCTGCGGAGCCATGCACCGGCAGATCACTTCACATGGAACGGCGGGAACAGCGGGTGGTATGTCGCTGTCTGGTATGTGATTGCGATGGCCACTCTCATAGAGCCGTCGTTCTACCAGCGCTGCTTTGCGGTTCGTAAGGTCTCCACAGCTCGCAATGGTATTCTGATTTCGATAGGATGCTGGGCGGTTTTCGATTTCATGACCACATCCTGCGGTATCTATGCCAGAGCAGCCATTCCGCAGCTCGAGAACCCAATGTCTTCGTTCCCGGAGTTGGCGTCACTGATTCTTCCGGCAGGCCTGTTGGGAGTTTTCATGGTCGCTCTCCTTGCGACCGTGATGTCGACTATAGATTCGTACTCGTTCATAGCAGCATCGACATTCGGAAGAGATATCGTATGGCGATTCTTCGGAGTACCTGATGGGAGAATCACCTACTGGACCAGATGGGGATTGCTTCTTTCGACTGTGCTATCAGTGGCAGCGGCGCTGTTCTTCGACTCCATAATTGATATCTGGCATCATTTCGGATCGGTCGGCACTCCGGCGCTGCTTGTTCCGCTGTTCACATCTTATGTGGGAAAGCGAAGGATGTCGCCTGAATGGACTGCAGTATCCATGATTTGCTCGGGGCTATTGTCGCTGGTGTGGCTTCTCTCCAAAAGCCTGATGGTATCCGGCGAGTACTGGTTCGGCTTGGAACCGATTTTCCCGGGGCTGGTGCTGTCTTTGCTTGTTTTCATGTTCAGAGCCCGATCTATTGAGTGACTCAGATTAGTCCCGGCCGATGGTGCCCGTAAGTTCAGAATCGCATTTTTCGATTCGAGAATGAAATGCGTCATGAGACTTCAGACAGCTTGACAAAATGGGAGAGATTTGTGTAACTTGTAATTCCTGGAACGAGGTGGCATATGTCCCCGCCTCGGCATGGAGGAAAATGTTTACTCTGGCGCATATATGAGGAAGAAGTAGATGAAGGATATGAAACCTGAAGATATCAAGGTCATTCTCGCTACTGACTGCGGCTCGACTACTACCAAGGCAATCTTGATCGAACTCCGGGACGGAGAATACCGACTGATAGTCAGAGGCGAAGCTCCAACCACCGTTGAGGCTCCGTTCGAAGATGTTACAATGGGAGTACTGAATGCGGTGCAGGAAGTCGCCGAACTCTCCGGACGAACACTCCTCGATGAGAATGACAGGATCATAACCCCACGGAATGATAACGGCACAAAAACCGGAACTGACATATACATCTCGACTTCATCTGCCGGTGGCGGTTTGCAGATGATGGTTGCCGGCGTTGTTCGTTCGATGACGGCCGAGTCCGCCGAACGAGCCGCACTCGGTGCCGGTGCGATTGTGATGGACGTGATCGCCTCCAACGACAAGAGACTTCCGCATGAGCAAATCGAGCGTATCAGACACCTTCGCCCCGACATGATCCTCCTTTCCGGTGGCATCGATGGCGGAACGACAACTCACGTCGTGGAAATAGCTGAGTTGATCGGCGCTGCCGATCCGAAGCCGAGACTCGGTTCCGGCTATCTGCTTCCGGTCATATACGCTGGCAATAAGGAAGCGAGAGATGCGATCACCAAGACGCTGGGAAAGAAAGTCGATCTCGGCATTGTTGACAATCTCCGCCCTGTACTTGAGAGAGAGAATCTGCTTCCGGCGCGCGAGAAGATTCATGATCTTTTCATGGAACACGTGATGGCTCAAGCACCCGGTTACAAGAAGCTGATGACCTGGACAGATGCTCCTATTATGCCGACCCCGGGAGCTGTTGGAGCGATTATCAAAACCATCGCTGATATCGAAGGCATCGAGGCTTTGGGCGTTGATATCGGCGGAGCGACCACCGACGTCTTCTCGGTATTCCAGGGAGTATTCAATCGGACAGTCTCCGCTAACCTTGGTATGAGCTATTCGGTATCAAACGTATTCAAGGAAGCGACGCTGCCGAATGTCATGCGCTGGGTGCCGTTCCACATGGATGAGCGCGACCTGCGCAACAGGGTGAAGAACAAAATGATCCGTCCGACCACGATTCCACAGTCGATGGAGGAGCTGATTTTTGAGCAGGCCATTGCACGGGAAGCACTGAGGCTTGCATTCGTGCAGCACAAGAGTTTCGCGACTGTGCTCAAAGGCGTCCAGCAGCAGCGTACTATCGCCGATGCCTTCGCTCAGAGTTCATCGGGTTCGACTCTTGTCAACATGATGTCGCTGAACATGCTCATCGGCTCGGGTGGAGTTCTTTCGCATGCTCCCAGACGGCAACAGGCGGCCTTGATGATGGTCGACGCATTTCAGCCGGAAGGTATCACGCGACTCGCAGTCGATTCGATCTTCATGATGCCGCAGCTCGGCGTGCTATCTGTAGTGCACAAACATGCCGCAACTGAGGTGTTCGAGAAAGATTGTCTTATCCATCTTGGGACATGCATCGCTCCGGTCGGCGATCACAAAGGCACAAAGGCCCTCTTGAAATATCGCTTCGAATTGCCGGGTGGCAAGACGGAAGAGGGTGAACTGAACGCCGGCGATCTGAAACTCATCAAGCTCGGCTTTGACGAGGAAACGGGCCTGGCATATAAGGCTAAGGCTGTCCTTCAACCCGAACGGTCCCAGGATGTTGGGGCGGGTAAAGGACACGATGTCGAAACCACTGTCTCGGGTGGAGTGGTCGGGATAATCCTCGATGGCAGAGGTCGGCCATTCACCCCGCCGGAAGAAGACAGGATGAGAGTCGAAAAGCTCAAAGAATGGATCACGGAGTTGAATATATACCCCAATGAGGCAATTGAGCGCGGTTAGTCCTACTGGGAGATCTTTCTGATGTCGAGCTTTTGATGAATTTGATAATATTTCGTCCATGCTGAATAGGAGATTGGATAATGACACACGCATATACGCCCGGTTTAAAGGTCACCGAAATGGTGACCATTTCAAAACGGCGGATTCTACCGCTGAAGGGCGATGTTGTTGTTAAGGTCGGCGACAAAGTTGCCCCAGACGATGTGGTGGCTCGCACCGATCTTCCGGGAAATGTCGAGCCGATAAATATTGCGAATATCCTCGGTGTGCCGCCGGAAGATGTTGGTGAATGCATGCTGAAGAAGGAGGGGGACCAGATCGCGAAGGGCGAGACTATCGGTATGACCAAGAGTTTCTTTGGTCTTTTCAAATCTGAGGCAAAGTCAAAGATAGACGGTTCCATTGAAAATATATCCAATATCACCGGGCAGGTATTACTGCGCGGCCATCCGATTCCCGTTGAGGTGAAAGCTTATCTCGACGGTGTCATCACTGAAGTCATTCCCGAAGAAGGCGTGGTTGTTGAGACCAGTGGGTCCTTCATCCAGGGTATTTTCGGCATCGGCGGAGAGACTCACGGAGAGATCAAAGTCGTCGCTGAGAACAACTCTGTCGTTTTGACCGAGAGTCTGATCGATGCTTCCTGTGAAGGGAAGATAGTCGTCGGGGGTTCGATCGTGACCGCAGGAGCGATCAAGAAAGCCATCGAAGTGAAGGCGAAGGGGATTGTTGTCGGTGGACTCGACGACAAAGACCTGCGTGAGTTTCTCGGTACAGATATCGGCGTTGCCATCACCGGTTCGGAGAACATCACCGTAACGGTTGTTATCACCGAAGGCTTCGGTCAGATCAGTATGGCAGGCCGTACGTTTGATCTCCTCAGATCTAGAGAAGGCGAAATGGCATGCATCAACGGCGCGACTCAGATCAGGGCCGGTGTGATTCGTCCAGAACTTGTGATTCCGTCGAAGAATCCTGATGCAGATAAGGCAGCCGGGCGCACAACCGAGTCAGTTGGGTTGGCTGTGGGCTCGCCTGTTCGTGTGATTCGACAACCGTACTTCGGTCAGCTCGGAACAGTGGTCGACCTTCAACCAGAGTTACACCAACTCGAATCTGAATCGAAAGCGCGCATTCTCACAGTGCAGTTCAGCGAAGGTAATAAAGTGATCGTTCCTCGTGCCAATGTCGAGCTAATCGAAAGGTAGAGACTGATTTTTGACTTGACTTAAGATTTGCCGAGGCATAGATTGATCTAGCTTTGGGACGTCTCTTACTAAGAAAGTGTTACAGTGGAATATTTCATTCTCGTTTTATCAACTGTGAACTGCTGACTTTGCTAATATCCGACCGTCGAGATAACTTCGACGGTTATTTTTGTGTGGCGACTGTATGCCTATGAAAACTTCGACACTACTCGCGTTGCTTCTATTGTTGCTCACAACTTCTGCCTTCGGGATTATTGTTGATGAGGATACTACGGATAGCATCAGCGCACCCGTTTCGATGGTGACTGAGGAGGCTGTCCGTCCCCAGCCGGCTCTCAACGTCATTGGCAAGGATACCCCGAACGACAATGGCGGATCGATTCAGGTGAGTTGGGATCTTTCGCCGGATGATGCCAAAGGGATGGTCGCTCGTTACGACGTCGAGCGGAAGCCCGTTGGAGCTCCTGATTCTCAATACGAGGTCATCGGTGATGCCACCGCCGGAGGAACATCAATCACCGACAATTATCCCGAGAGCGGTAAGAGTTATGTTTACAGAGTAGCTGCGGTTAATTTTGCGCCAACTGTCGCCGGCGGGAAGGTTGAAGTCACTTCGTTCTCCGCTGAGTCTGCTCCTGCCAAAGCTTCGGCACAATGGTTCAATACCAATCGAACGGTCGTTTTGATTTTTGCGATTGTGTTGGGATTCTTGATTCTGTGGTATATCGCTCAGGCCAAAGCCGGCAAAGAGTTGTTTATCCGCAGGATTGCGGGGCTGGAGGCTGTCGATGAAGCGGTTGGACGCGCCACTGAGATGGGTAAGAAAATTTTCTACATTCCAGGCACACAGGACATGGAGAATATCCAGACGATCGCCGGTGTGACGATTCTTGGCCGCGTGGCGAAACTCGCAGCCGAGTATGAGACCCAACTCGATGTGCCTGTTTCGAGATCGCTGGTTATGGTGACCGCTCGTGAGATTGTCAAAGAAGCGTATTTGAATGCGGGGCGCCCGGACGCGTTCAACGAAGATATGGTTCATTATCTCACCGACGATCAATTCGGTTATGCCGCTGCTATCGACGGCATGGTGGTCAGAGAGAAACCGGCGACGATGTTCTACATGGGCGCGTTCTATGCCGAGTCTCTGATTCTTGCCGAGACAGGTAATTCTATTGGCGCAATTCAAATTGCCGGAACGGCGATGCCTGCGCAGTTGCCGTTCTTCGTCGCCGCCTGTGACTACACATTGATCGGCGAGGAGCTGTTCGCGGCGTCGGCATATCTATCGAAAGAGCCGAAACTTCTCGGGTCGCTTAAAGGTCAGGATGTTGGCAAAGGTTTGATTCTGGTTGTGATTTTGATCGGCGTGATAATCCAGACACTCGGTGTCTATGACGTCCAGAGTCTTCTCAATATTGTGGCGGAATAGAATATGAGACGAGAGATTCCTCTGGTAATAACTTCGGTAGTAGGGATTGCATTTGTGATCCAGTATTTCATTCCGCACAGCCCGTTTGACAGATTTGAACAGTTGTTTTCCGATTGGTTCTTTATCATTGCAGCTTGCGCCATATGGCTCGGCGCTCTCAATCTTCTCAAGCTTTCAATAATCAAGATTCAGAAGAAGAAGAAGGACTGGCAATATGCGGTGATTATCGTTGCCTCCTGGTTGGCGATGGCGATCGCTGGATTCGCCGGTGGCAGAGATTTCCAGATTCCCGGGACCGGATTTGACTGGCTCTATGTGAATATCTATACGCCACTTTCGGCGACAATGTTCGCGATCCTGGCGTTCTTTGTAGCGTCCGCATCGTATCGAGCATTCAGAGCAAGGAATGTTCAGGCGACTCTTCTGCTCTTGGCGGGTTTTCTTGTCATGATGGGGCGGGTTCTGTTCGATGACATCCTGTTTGGTCCGTTCGTGCAGGATTTCACACCCCTTTCCGATATTTCCTCATTCATTATGAACTACCCGAATCTGGCCGGCCAACGTGCTATTATGATCGGAATTGCACTTGGAACCGTATCTACCGCATTGCGGATTATGCTCGGCATTGAGAGGTCTTACCTCGGAGGAGGTGACTGATGGGTTTCTGGAATAAGATGCTGATGATCGACCGCAGGTGGATATTTCTCCTTGTGGGACTATCACTTTTGATACCGATGTTTCTTTCGTCAGACTTCAAACTGTCGATTTCGGACGAGGTGCGGGGCATTTTCGACGCTATGGAGAAGCTTCCCCCCGGCTCCAGAGTGCTGATGACATTTGATTACGATCCTCCATCGGCGCCGGAACTTCAACCGATGGCTGATGCGGCAGTGAGGTACTGTTTCAAGAAGGATCTGAAGATCATAATCATGGGTTTATGGCCACAGGGGCCTCAGCAGGCGGAAATGTCCCTACAAAGGGCATTTGAAGTCCCTGAGATCGCAGCAAAGAATCTTCAATATGGTGTCGATTACGTCAATCTCGGATTTCAAGCTGGCAACGAGTTCGTTATTCAGCGCATGGGCACAGATTTCAAAGAGGCGTTTCCGAAAGATGTTCGCGGAACAGTCTACGAAGATATTCCTATGCTGAAAAACGTCAAGAATTTCTCGAACGTAGATTTTGTATTCAACCTCTCTGCCGGTTATCCCGGTACGGTCGAGTGGGTGCAGATCGCCGCGGACAGGTTTGATGTCCTTCTCGGTGCAGGCAACACAGCCGTACAGGCTCCTCTCGCATACCCATATCTCGGTGGCGGCCAGCTTGTCGGGTTGCTCGGAGGCATGCGTGGTGGTGCTGAGTTCGAAAAAGTAACAGGATTTAAGGCAAAGGCGACCACTTTCATGCTGTCACAAACATTTGCGCATGGAATCGTGATTTTCTTCGTCGTGATTGGCAATATAGCCTATTTCATGACCCGCGGAAGGCAGGAGTGAGGAAGCGATGCATTTTGACATAGGCATTTGGATCGGAGCATTTCTGACTCTCGGGATAATCTCCTTCCTATATAAGGATAATCCGTGGTACAAGATCTGCGAGGCGATATTTATAGGCATCTCTGCAGGTTACTGGATCGTGTCGCTCTGGTGGCAGAATCTGGTGTCGAAACTATGGGACAATCTCTGGCCTGCGCTGGTCGCTCTCGGTCACGGAGAGATTCAGTATAATCTGCTCTATTTGGTGGCCGGGATTCTCGGCATCATGATGCTGATGCGGCTTGTGCCGCAAATCGGATGGATATCACGATGGCCTCTCGCGCTCGTGATCGGCGCAACCGCAGGCCTGCAATTCGTAAACTACCTCGTCTCCAACGGTGTTAAACAGATATATAATACGATTGTCCCGCTCTTTGGACCGATATCCGATGCGGGAGGGATTGCCCCTGTCGCGAGTGTCTGGGCCGGTCTCGGAAATACTTTGATTCTGGTCGGGACATTCACAGGACTGGTCTATTTCTTTTTCTCGAAAGAACACAAAGGTCTTTTCGGTGGTGCGGCGAAGGTCGGCACTTGGTTCCTTATGATAACCTTCGGTGCCTCTTTCGGCTACACCGTGATGAGTCGTATGTCGCTCCTGATCGGGCGCATAGACTTTCTGGTGAACGACTGGATTCGCGGAATTTTCAGCTAATCCGATGCATCGTAAGAATAAAACAATCATAGTTTTGGGCATTGTCGCATTTGTGGCATTCGCTTGTCCCAACCTTTTAGCCCAGGATATGCCCGACAGTGCGGCTGTCGATTTGACGCTCGACTCAATAGCAGTCCTTGATGATGTGCAGGTTGCTACTGGTCCGGCGCCGGCGAGACTCGACATCGTGCGTGATGCCGAGGGGGATCAGGGCAGCTCCGTCACTCTGACATGGCATCTATCACCCGATGACGGATCCGGGGCAGACAACGTCACTGGTTATGAGATATTCCGAGCCGAATCTCCCGAAGGTGAGTTCGAATCCGTCGGCACTGCCTCGAAAGGGATGTCGCAGTTTGAAGATGCGACAACCACTGACGGAGTTACATATTACTACTATGTAGCAGCATTCTCTGACGCGGGATCGACGCCCTCCGAAATATCTGCGGGCGTGCGGTCATCACCGCAGTGGTTCAATTCCAAAGATGCTAACACGCTTGTAATCGGCTTAATCATTTGCCTCTCCGTCATCTATTTCATCTTCCATGCGCAGAAAGGGAAGAAATTCTTTTTGCGGAAAATTGCCGGCCTTGAGGCTGTCGATGAGGCAATTGGTCGCGCAACAGAAATGGGTCGCCCGATTCTCTTCATCCCCGGCATTATGGATATGGATGATGTCCAGACTGTTGCAGGGATCACTATACTGGGACGCATTGCGCGTACAATAGCAGATTACGACACTAAATTGAATATGCCCGTCTCGCGTTCAATCGTTATGACTACCGCACGCGAAACAATCAAGCAAGCGTATGTCGCTGCCGGTCGACCCGATGCATTCTCCGATGACATGGTTCACTATCTCACCGACGAGCAGTTCGGATATGTAGCTGCGGTCGACGGGATCATGGTTCGTGAAAAGCCGGCGACATGTTTCTATCTCGGAGCATTCTATGCCGAGTCTCTTATCATGGCAGAAACGGGTAATTCGATTGGAGCGATTCAGATAGCAGGAACGGCTATGCCGGCGCAGCTGCCGTTCTTTGTTGCTGCGTGTGATTATACGCTTATCGGAGAGGAACTATTCGCAGCGTCAGCTTATCTTTCAGGTGAACCGAAGCAGCTCGGATCACTCAAGGGGCAGGATGTCGGCAAGATCATCGCCATGGTTGTGATTTTGATTCTGTGTGGACTTTTCACCTTGGCGGCGATAACCGGTTCGGCGGACATTCTTGAACTCGGAAACACTCTTCAGGGCTGGTTCTCAGCAAGTTAGCAGGTTATGCGCAGAACAGTACCATTATTTATAACATTTATCGTCGGCACAGTGCTCGTGCTTGCCGAGTTCATCCCACACAAGCCGTTTGGTAATCTCGGTGATGACTTCTCGCTCTATTTTGATATTATCGCAGTGTTCGCATTCCTGCTGGGTGGCGGTAATCTTATCAGAGTGCATGTCACCAAGATAAAAAGGAAGCGCAAAGACTGGATATTCTCGATTGTGACGCTCGGTGGTTTTCTTGTTATGCTCGCGGCAGGGCTTCTGAAGATCGGCAATCCGGGCGGCATACAGGGTGATGTCGCGGTAATTGGATCGCTGTTTAGCGATCTGTACATGTTCATCTTCACGCCGTTGCAGGCATCGATGTTCGCACTACTCGCCTTCTTCGTCGGATCGGCATCATACAGAGCATTCAGAGCAAAGAACAAAGAGGCTACGATTCTGCTGATAGCAGCATTTGTGATCCTGCTTGGAAGAACGCCGCTCGGCCTGTGGGTAACCGGCGGCCTTCAGGACACATCGCTGGCATTCCTGCAGATTCCGAATCTGGCTAACTGGATTATGGATGTGCCGAATCTGGCGGGACAGCGTGCCATTATGATTGGGATTGCGCTCGGAGTAATATCGATGTCTCTGCGCGTGATTCTTGGTGTCGAACGTACATATCTTGGACAGGATAATGATTAGAGACGATTGCCATGAGTAACGGAACAGAACAGAAAAGCATTGTAGAGCGATTACAGTTCATCGATAGGCGAATCATATTCGTCTTTATCGGACTTGCCGTCGTGATTCCGTTGCTGTTTGGCGTATCACTTGAAGAGGAGACGACTCCTATTGTCCAGAGGCTGTTTGATTTTGTAGATGCACTTCCGGAAGAGTCGAGAGTGCTGCTGTCATTCGACTATGGTCCGACAACGGCTCCTGAAATTCAGCCGATGATGGACGCTATCCTGCGACAATGCGCCGAACGAAAGGCGAAGCTATATATGATGGCTGTCTGGGCGACCGGTCACAACCTGACTGGCGAGACAATCGCTAAAATACTGAATCCGGAATATCCGGAATATCAATACGGCATCGATTATGTCAATCTTGGATACAAAGCGGGTAACCAGGGTCTGATTCGATTGCTGTATGTTGATTTTAAGAGGATGTATTCTACTGATGCCGCCGGAACTGCAATCGACTCCATTCCGATGATGGAAAACATCAACAGCCTGAAGAATTTTGATCTGATCATTTCATTCGGTGGCGGGTTCCCCGGAATCAAAGAGTGGATTCTGTATGCGGGCGATCCGGGAAAGATCCCGGTGGGCGGCGGGTGCACGGCTGTTTCCGCTCCGCTCCTATATCCGTACTACCCGAATCAGCTTGTTGGATTGCTGGGGGGAGCCAAGGGTGCTGCGGAGTATGAGGCTGCCCTGTTGAAAGCATATCCCAAATTCAGAGGCCGCAAGATGGCCGGCATGAGCCTGATGATGTCGCAGACAGTCGCTCATCTGGTAATCATGCTCTTCATCCTGTTTGGAAATACATTGTACTTCCTGTTAAGAGCTAGTGGGAAGGGGCGGAGTTGATGAACGGTAAGCAGGCGGCAAGTTATGTAGTTCTGGCGATTGTGATTGTCGCGTTTGCTGTGAGCATTGTCCTCAAAGGACTGCTCGTGACTGTCGGCGCATTCCTTACGCTGTTCATATTCTCATTTCTATACAAAGACAATCCGTACTATAAATTCGCTGAGCATCTATTCGTTGGCGTGAGCGCTGCGTATTGGATGTGCATGGGATTCTGGGGAACGATGGTTCCGAACCTGTTCGGCAAGCTCTATCCTCCAATGGTAGGGCCGGTCATGCCCGCACTCAAAGATAATGCCGCCGAGCCGTTCATGCTGATCCCGCTGATTCTCGGCATTCTTCTTCTGCTGAGGCTTTCATCGAGTGTCGGGTGGATTTCGAGATGGGCTCTGGCGTTCATTGTCGGCACGACTGCCGGACTGAATCTTATACGATACCTGAGGTCCGATTTTATCCAACAAATCAACAATACTACTTTTTCGTTATATGCAACCGGTGCTACCGGATTCAATCTTGGCGAGACCCTCTCCAACATCGCGATTTTCGTCAGCGTTATGACGGGGCTCATATATTTCTTCTTCTCCAAAGAGCACAAGGGTGCATTTGGGGTTGGCGCGCGCACCGGCATAATTGTTCTGATGGTTACATTCGGAGCGTCATTCGGTTACACGGTCATGGCGCGTATATCCCTGCTGGTCGGGAGGATGCAGTTCCTTTTCGGCGACTGGCTTGGCATGATGCAGTAACAAAACAGTCTTTTCGATAGAAGGTGCATATGGAGACTAAATGGAGACTCGCAGCAATTGTCATAGCACTCGTCATGATCCTGGCGCCGGCTCTTCCGGCTCAGGATGAAGGCGAGATGGCTGACAGTATGCCTGCCGAGATTCAGATGGAGCCGCCTCCGGCGCCGGAGCTTGTCTTGGGAGAGGATGTTCCAAACGACGGAGGCCACAAGCTCAAACTGACTTGGGGTTATCCTGCCGAATGGAGTGATTCCGTCGCCAGATTCCTGATCTTCCGTGGAGATGCTCCGGATGGGGAATTCAAGTCACTCGGTGAAGCTGCCAGAGGAGTCACGACGTATCTCGACATCGGCAGCAAGATCAAGGACAACTCGGATTATATGGCCAACGATCACGACTTTTATTACAAAGTTATCGCTGTTGCCAACAATGGAACTGAATCCGAGCCGGCAATCGGAGGGCCGTTCCAGACAAGTGGCCAGTGGTTCCACTGGGGCAAGGTTCCGGTTCTTGTAGGTGTGGTGCTATTCGGGTTCTTCACAGTCCTCTTCATTAACGCCGCTCGAAAGGGCAAAGAGCTTTTTGTCCGGCCATTGGCCGGGATCGAGGCTGTTGACGAGGCAATAGGGCGCGCAACTGAAATGGGTAAGCCAATACTCTACGTGCTCGGCATAGGCACGGCTGCCGATATTGCCACAATCGCGTCGTTTACGATTCTCGGAAGAGTGGCGAAGAAGGTGGCCGAATATCAGACCGATCTGATCGTCCCTTGTTATGAGCCGATTGTTATGAGCGTTGCACAGGATGTTGTCAAATCTGCCTATATGGAGGCCGGTAGACCGGATCAGTATAGCGACGACCAAGTTTTCTTCGTCACCAACGCTCAGTTTGCGTATGTCGCCGGAGTCAACGGTATCATGGTTCGTGATTTGCCTGCAACGAATTTCTACCTCGGCTACTTCGCCGCTGAATCTCTGATTCTGGCCGAAACCGGCAATTCGATCGGGGCGATCCAGATCGCCGGTACCGATCAGATCACTCAGATTCCATTCTTCGTAGTAGCGTGCGACTATACGCTCATTGGTGAGGAGTTGTACGCCGCTTCTGCCTACCTCGGCCGAGATCCGCTTCTGCTGGGGTCGCTGAAGGCCGAAGACTGGGGGAAGGGAATCCTGATGGTGCTGATGGCAGTTGGTGTTCTGGCCACCGCTTTTGGCTGGAATGCTATACGTGAACTTGTTAGAGTAATACTGTAGGGGAGGATAACTGAATGAAACGAAGAATCCCCCTGTTGATCGTGTTCCTGGTCAGTCTGTTTATGGTCGTCCAGTACTACGTCCCGCTGGATAGCTGGGCCTGGATGTATCAATATTTGATTGACTGGACGATCATCATCGGCGTGTTTGCACTGCTACTCGGCATCTGGTCTCTTTGGCGAGTGAACTTCAACAAGATTAAACAACGGGCGGAGAACTGGGAATATGCTGTCATTACACTGGCCGGATTGTTAATAATGATGATCGTCGGCTTTGTTCCAGGCTGGGGAAACCTTAACAACTATGTGTACGAACATTTCTTCTATTATATTCTTGTGCCGATTCAGGCGACCATGTTCTCGCTGCTGGCGTTTTTCATATCGTCCGCGGCTTTCCGCGCATTCAGAGCTCGGTCGCTGCTGGCGACGCTGCTGCTTTTCGCCGGTCTCGTGATCATGATCAGGTTCGTTCCGATGGGTCAGGTTTCGAGCTATATCTCGGATCTGTCGGGATGGATTCTGAGAGTACCGAATCTGGCTGCCAAGCGTGCGATCATCATCGGTATCGGGCTCGGCGCAATTGCGACCGCATTCAAGATAATGTTCGGAATCGAACGTGCCTACCTCGGCAGGGATTAAGGAGATATCAGCTATGAACATATTCGATAAGATGGTAGCTCTCGATCGGCGCTGGGTGTTCCTTTTCCTCTTTGTCGTAGTCGCTCTCGCCTATTTCTTGAGAAACCACTTCACGGTCGATATAGTGACCACAAGAGAAGTCAGGTCTATCTACAACTTCGTAGAGAACCTCGAACCGGGCGACAAGCTTCTGATTTCGTTCGACTACGACCCGAGTTCGCTGGCCGAACTGCATCCGATGTCCCGCGCGATTATCACGCAGTGCTACAAGCGTAAAGTGAAGGTTATCGGCGTTACACTCTCCCAATATGGGGCGGGGATGGTAGAAGAAATCTTTCGAGAAATCGGAGACGTTGCCGAGCAGGAGTATGGAAGGGAGATCGTTTACGGTGAAGATTACTGTTTCATCGGTTACAGGCCCTATCCTGCATTCGTGATACTGGGAATGGGAGAAAACTTCAGAGTCTTCTTCCCGCGCGATTACTATGACACTCCTCTTGATGATCTCCCGATTATGAAGGGTGTGAAGAACTACGATGATGTCAAAGCAGTACTTGCGATAACATCGGGTACGACCGCAGATTTCTGGGTGATTTACGGGAACGCCCGTTACAACATGCCGCTTGCGCTCGGAGTCACAGGTGTTATGGCGACCGACTACTATCCTTATCTCGGTAATGCCCTGTTTGGATTGATAGGCGGTTGGAAGGGTGCTGCCGAATACGAGAAGCTGGTCGGCAGGCCCGACAAAGCGACTGCGGGGATGCCCGCACAGGTCGCTGCGCACCTGACGATTGTACTGTTCATCGTGATCGGAAATATTGGATATCTCCTGTCACGCAAAACTAAAAAGAAGTTGGGATAGGGAAGGAGAATAGATATGGAAGACGGCGCGACAGTTGAATTGCTCTGGACGACTCTTGCAGTGTTTTTGACGCTGGCAACGTTCTCCTTTCTTTACAAGGACAACCCGTTCTACAAGTTCGCGGAGCATCTTGTGGTCGGTGTTGGTGCGGGCTATTTCGTGGTGCTTCTCGTTCTCACGAGCCTGAAGCCGAAGCTGTACGATCCGGTACTCGCGGGAGAATGGTGGTACCTCATTCCGGGTATCCTTGGCATGATGATGTGGATGAGATTTTCGAAGAAGCTCTCCTGGGTTTCGAGGTATCCGATTGCGTTCTATATAGGGACATCGGGAGTTGCTATTCCTCTCTATATGTACAACAACATCAATAGACAGCTATCATCGACGCTAGATCTCTCATTCGGCTTTGGATCTATGACCGAAGTCTGGAGTATATTCATAGTAATAGGTGTACTTACCGGCCTTATGTATTTTTTCTTTTCGAAAGAGCACAAAGGCTCGTTTGGTGGAGCTGCTAAGGTTGGTATTTACGTTCTGATGATTGGATTCGGGGCGAGTTTCGGCTACACTGTGATGGCGCGAGTCTCGCTATTTGTGCAGCGCATAGCGTTTCTTGAAGAGTGGAAGGATATGCTTATAAGATATTTCAGTTGAGTTTTTCGCATTGCGCATTGCTTGGACGAGGCTGTGCATGAAGGCAGGGTTGGCTCCTTTAGAGGGGGAGCTTCCGTATATTTCTCTCCTGCAGCTAGTTCGGGCTGCGATAATTTGATGCAAAAAAGTTACACTGCATTGCAGAATACTGTTGACAGGCTAAACACTTAGCCTTAAATTAGTTGAACAGCAAGGCTGCATTTTTGGGATTCTGTGCCGTAAGGCATTTGAGTGAGGGAGCTTAACGGTTTCCTGAATTGATCCAAAACCAAGGACGGTACTATGGGGAAAATCCACATTTCTAAGCCAAAGCGCCGTAAGAAGAAACGGATGACACCCGAGGAAGCAAAAGCCGCCCGCGCTGACTATCAAAGGAAGTACTATCTGGCACACAAGGAGAAAGCCAAAGAGTACCAGAGACTGTACAACCTGACTCACAAGAAGAAGCAGCGGCTTAAAGGCGCAAACGGGGTCGAGTACTCCAGGGAGAATCAGAAGGGGACTTTCAACACCCATGATCTGATGCATGCTCCTGTTGAAAAGACCCTCAAAATGCTCGAAAAAATCATTAACGGTGAGCGTTACTTCACTATGTAGTGATCTTGTGGCTGTGTAAGAAGGCAATCCAGCATCACCACATTTCCACTACTGTTCAGCTCAACATGTTTCTCTCTTCAAAAGAGGTATGGGTTATTGCGTGCAAAAACTGCTTGCGATAGTCTATGAACAAAGTTACATTTCGGCCGAAATCGACCTGGATGGCATAATTTATGGCATGGAGAGATACAGGTATGGCTAAAATATCTGCAAAGGGCACGGAAGGGAAGAGTTCTACAACTGTTCCTAAGGCTGCCCGGAAAACATCAGCCGCATCTAAAGCAGCACCTAAAATGGTCTATTTTTTCGGAGATGGAAAGGCTGACGGCTCTGGGGACATGAAGCTGGTGCTCGGAGGTAAAGGGGCAGGTTTGGCAGAAATGACCAACGCCGGAATACCTGTGCCTCCAGGCTTCACAATTACCTGCGATGCCTGCAGGGCGTTCTATGACAACGACATGTGTGCTCCGCCAGGACTTGATGACGAAATCAGAGCCAATATTAAGAAGCTGGAGAAGTCGACAGGCGCCGTATTCGGTGGTGTCGATAATCCACTGCTTGTTTCCGTAAGATCCGGTGCTCCGGTATCGATGCCTGGTATGATGGATACCGTGCTGAACCTCGGACTTAATGAGAATAGTCTCAAGGGAATGGCTGCCCGCACAGGAAACGAGCGATTCGCCTACGATATTTACCGACGATTCATTCAGATGTTCGGCAATGTCGTGCTCGGCATAGATAAAGAAGTCTTCGAGAGCGTAATTACAAAGAAGAAGCGTGAGCGGAAGATTCGCCAGGATTCCTCTCTTTCTGCCGAGGATTTCAAGGATATAGTCAGGCGGTTTAAATCGATCGTCAGAAGGAGATCGGGCGAGCCATTTCCGGATGATCCGAATGTTCAATTGGAGATGTCCAGAGATGCCGTGTTTCGGTCCTGGAATAATCCCCGCGCAATCACCTATCGGCATCTGAATGACATTGTCGATGATACGGGAACCGGGATCAACGTTCAGGCGATGGTTTTTGGCAATCTTGGTGACGATTGCGGAACGGGTGTGGGATTTACGAGGAATCCGTCAACTGGAGATAATGAGTTTTACGGCGAGTACCTCATCAATGCGCAGGGCGAGGACGTCGTGGCAGGTACCAGGACTCCCGAGCCGATCTCGACGCTCAAGGATGTCATGCCGAAAGTCTACAAGCAACTTCGCGCTATCACGAACCGCCTCGAACAGCATTATCGAGACGTGCAGGACTTCGAGTTCACTATCCAAAAAGGCACACTCTACATGCTGCAGACTCGTTCGGGCAAGAGGACCACTCCAGCGGCTGTCAAGATTGCTGTGGACATGGTGAAAGAGAAGCTTATCACGAGGGAAGAAGCTCTCCTAAGGGTTAGACCAGAGGATCTGGAACAATTGCTGCATCCCCGCATCAGTCCCGACGCCGTGTATGATGTTATTGCGCAGGGATTGGCAGCATCGCCGGGGGCCGCTTCGGGCAAGATAGTCTTCACTGCCGATCAGGCAGTCGAAAATGCTCAGGAAGGTCAGAAAGTCATACTTGTTCGCACCGAAACCAATCCTGATGATATCCACGGGATGGCAGCAGCAGCAGGAATACTTACCGCGCGCGGCGGGATGACATCGCATGCGGCAGTAGTTGCCCGAGGGATGGGTAAGAGTTGTGTGGCTGGCTGCGAAGATATTCGCGTCTATGAGGGCAGAAGGCAATTTGCCGTTGGCACGACTGTCTTCAAAGAAGGTGATGTAATTACATTGAATGGCTCATCCGGTGAAGTCATGAAAGGCGAGGTCAAGACAATCGAGCCGGAGCTTTCAGGCGAGTTCGGCGAGTTCATGGAGTGGGCCGATACATACAGAAAGCTCGGAGTGCGTACTAATGCGGATACCCCGGACGATGCGAAGGCGGCTCGCAGGTTCGGAGCCGAAGGTATCGGACTGTGTCGAACCGAGCACATGTTCTTCGCGGAGGATCGTCTGCCTATAGTGCAGGAAATGATTCTTGCCGAAAGCCAGGCCGATCGTCAGTCAGCGCTCGACAAACTAATGCCGTTCCAGAAAGCTGACTTCAAGGGAATATTCAATGCCATGCAGGGTCTTCCTGTTACTATAAGAACTCTTGATCCGCCGCTGCACGAGTTCCTCCCGAGGGTGGAGGAAGTTCAGGCGAAGATTGCTGAGCTCCTGGAAAAGAATGCTCCCAAAGAGAAGATCAAGAAGCAGGAAGATATCCTAAAACGAATACAAGATCTGCATGAGCAGAATCCTATGCTCGGCCATCGCGGTTGCCGACTTGGAATCACATATCCGGAGATCACGGAAATGCAGGTCCGGGCGATCATGTCTGCGGCATGCGAGCTGGCAAAGCAGAGCAAGAAGATCTATCCGGAGATCATGATTCCTCTCGTCGGGCATGTCAACGAACTGAAGAACCAGCGGGAGGTTGCGGAGCGTGTCGCTGAAGAAGTACTCCGTCAGTACCATGCGAAAGTCGAATACAAGATCGGCACCATGATCGAGATTCCGCGCGCAGCGCTTACTGCCGACGAAATTGCTGAATTTGCAGACTTCTTCTCATTCGGTACGAACGATCTTACTCAGATGGCGATGGGCTTCTCGCGCGATGATGCCGCAAAATTCCTCAAGTATTATGTCGAGAAAGGTATTTTGCCGAAGGATCCGTTTGTCAGTCTGGATCAAGCAGGCGTAGGACAGCTTGTGGAAATGGGTGTCAAGAAGGGGAGATCGGTCCGCAAGGATCTCAAGGTCGGTATTTGCGGGGAGCATGGCGGCGATCCGAGTTCGATCGAATTCTGCCACAAGATAGGCCTCGATTATGTATCCTGCTCTCCTTATCGAGTCCCGATAGCTCGACTAGCTGCGGCTCAGGTGGTCATCAGGGAGGGGGGCAAGCCGCATACCGTGGTTAAAGTGCCTCTCAAGAAGTCGCCCAAGAAGAAAGATGCTGCAGAGCCAGAAGCTGCCGCGAAGAAGACTGCGAAGAAAGCTGAGACGAAACCGGCAAAGAAAGAGACTCCGAAGAAAGCTGTCAAGAGGACAGCAAAGAAGGTTGTAAAGAAGACAGCAGCTAAGAAGAAAAAGAAATAGCTGATACAAGGGCAGGTTTCTCCGAAACCTGCCAGAGGTTTTGAATGTGGCAGGAGTGAGGGCACTCCTGCCTTTTCTGTCTGTGCGCCGTCTTACCGTTGAAAGGGCTTGTTGAAAACCCCAAATGATGTCATTGCGATCGAAGCGTGGCAATCTTCGCATCTCACAATAGCCTTGATTTACATAGAGATCGCCACGTCGCTTCGCTCCTCGCGATGACGACGTTCCGCGGTCCGCAACTTTTTCGACAGGCCTGAAAAACGGTATCCAGCAGAAATCGTCGAAACCACGCTTTGCGCTATGCGCATCGCTCCTGGGTTCGAACTACCTCACTCCCGGACGAACGTCCGGGGCACAGAATCAAGCAAACTGGGCTATCAATCTGCCGATATAGCTATTGAGAAATCGCTTGACAATAGCTGTATCCGGCATATTGTAGGGCGACTGTAACGGTATAACGGAGATATAGATGACAGAGAATATCAAGAAACGCCCGGAACAACTCGATTACATATTCAGACCGAGATCAATCTCGGTAATTGGAGCTACTCCCCGCAAGGGTTCAATTGGCAGGGAGATACTGCACAACCTCATCACGTATGAATTCAACGGCAAGATATTCCCGGTGAATCCGAATCACAGCGTCATTCATTCAATCAAGGCGTACTCCAGCATACTCGATGTGCCCGATTCTGTCGACTTGGCAGTGATCGTTGTGCCACGAGAATATGTCAGCGCGGTCGTGGATCAGTGCGGAGAGAAGGGAGTCAAGGGACTGGTCGTTATAACTGCCGGTTTCCGTGAGGTTGGACCTACAGGACTTCAACTCGAACAAGAGCTTATCGAGAAAGTCGATTATTGGGGTATGCGGATGATCGGCCCGAACTGCTTCGGGATCATAAACTCGAGTCCAAACATCATGATGGATGCCACGTTCTCGAAGATCTATCCGAAGAGCGGCAAGATCGGATTCCTGTCGCAGTCTGGTGCGCTGGGAGAGGCTATTCTTGCTCAGGCCACGGAGATGAACCTTGGTCTCTCGATGTTTGCCTCAATCGGGAATAAGGCGAATATAACCGGTAACGATCTGCTCGAATATTGGAAAGATGATCCTGATGTCGAGATCATTTTGATGTATCTCGAGAATTTCGGAAACCCGAGACGATTCACGGCTATCGCTCGTGAAGTTGCCAAGGTGAAACCGATCGTAGCTGTCAAATCTGGAACGACGACAAAAGGCGCTGCCGCAGCGTCATCGCATACCGGAGCTCTGGCTGGTGCCGAGGTTGCGGTCGATGCGTTGTTTGAACAGACCGGTGTGCTCCGGGTGTCATCAATTGAAGAGCTGTTCGATGCTGCTTCTGCATTGGCGAAGATGCCGGTACCGAAGGGCAATCGCGTCAGCATTGTGACGAATGCCGGCGGACCGGGTGTGCTTGCGACCGACGCACTCATAAATCTCGGGATGGAGATGCCGGAGTTTTCCGAAGAGACGAAGCAAGCGATCCGTCCACACATGCCGCCTGACGCTCCTATCAACAACCCACTCGATCTTGTGGCAGGTGCGGGACCGAAAGAGTTCAAGGCTGCGCTCGAAGCCGGGATTCAGGACCCCAATTTCGATTCGATGCTGTCGATTTTCGTTCCCCCCATCACTATCAATCAGATGGAAGTCGCAGAGGCGATTGTCGATGTCAAGAACCGATTCGACAGACCGCTATACGCCTGTTTCATGGGTGTGTCGTGGTATTCGCAGGGGTTCGAGCATCTCAAGGCAAACGGCGTCCCTGCATATATTTTCCCTGAATCGATCGCACACGCCCTGGCTAGGATAGATAAATACCGGAGGTGGAGAGATCGCGATGAGGGTGTTCTTCCCAGTTACAAGGTCGATGGTGCGGTGGTTCGACGAATAATCAAGGAATCACTGCAACGAGGCGAGAAGGAAATCGTCGGAGAAGAGGCTCTTGCGATTCTCAATGCCTACGGAATTGCGATTGCACCGTACCAATATGCTAACTCTGCCGAAGAGGCTATCGAAGTCGCAGGCAAAGCCGGTTATCCGGTAGTCATGAAGGTCAACACTCCGAAAATATTGCACAAAACTGAATTCGGTGCTGTCAGAGTGGACCTTCGCGACAGCTCAGACGTTACATCCGCATGGCATCAGATGGAAGAGAAAGTGCGGTCGGAAATGGGCGGCCACGAGAAATTCTCAGTAGTTGTGCAGAAAATGGTCAAGGGAGGTGTCGAGACCGCAATCGGAATGTCGACTGACCCGGCGTTCGGACCTCTCATAATGTTCGGTCTCGGCGGTGTATATGTCGAAATCATGAAGGATGTATCATTCCGTGTGAACCCGGTCACCGATATGGAAGCCCGCGAGATGGTTGAATCGTGCCAGGGATACAAGCTTTTAACCGGATTCCGTGGTTCCGAACCGGTCGATCTCGACCTGCTGACTGAGTCAATTCTCCGACTTTCGATGCTTGTGACAGATTTCCATGAGATCGATGAATTCGATGTCAACCCGTTTATTATAGCGTCAAAGCGCGAAAACACTGCTGCTGTCGATGCTCGGTTTATAGTCAGGCCGACAACGCCTTAGTACAAACTCCGAAGATCAATAAGATGCACCGTCAGGACATTGCTTCCTGGCGGTCTTTTCTTGCTGTTTCGCAGCTTATCAGTTATTATATAGTCCATGGAGCA
This sequence comes from Candidatus Zixiibacteriota bacterium, assembly GCA_018820315.1. Classification (NCBI taxonomy): domain Bacteria; kingdom Pseudomonadati; phylum Candidatus Zixiibacteriota; species Candidatus Zixiibacteriota bacterium. Next base: position 96,484 of record JAHJOQ010000121.1, read on the forward strand.
TTGGAATCACGGTCCTTATACATGGAGGTATTTATGAAAAAGGCATCAATCAAATCAACGTCAAGGTTCATCCTGCTTCTGGCGATGATCGCCTTAGTAGCGTTGATCACGAGCGGATGCGGAACACAAGTTCCGTCCGGAAGCAGCGGCGTCAAGTATTTCAAATTCGGTGATGGCACTGAGATGGGTAGAATCTACACGGAGGGGTTCAACTGGCACATGCCTTGGAATACGATCTTCGTCTATACCACCCAGACTCAGGAGACCAAAGAGACTCTGAATGTGCTGTCAGCGGATGGTGCTACGATTCAGCTTGAGGTCTCGGTATGGTATCGCCCGATCAATGATAAGCTTGACAGTCTGCAGATAACTGTCGGTCCTCGGTATCTTGAGGTAGTTATCAAGCCGGCGCTACGTGGCATTGCTCGCGGTACGTTGGGCCTCTATAGTCCGGAAGAAATCTACTCTACTAAGCGTGAAGAAATTGCGCTCAAGATCAGGGATGCAATGTATCTCGAGATGACAGAGAAGTTCATCGAAGTGCAAAATGTGATATTTAGAGACGTGATTCTCCCGAAGAAGATCACTGATGCTATCAATGACAAACTTGCTGCAGATCAGGACGCACAGCGCATGGAATTCGTGCTCAGGAAAGAAACTCAGGAGGCGGAGCGTAAGCGAATCGAGGCTAAGGGTATCTCCGATTTCCAGAAAATTGTATCATCGGGACTCACTCCTGAACTTCTGAAGTGGAAGGGAATCGAGGCGACCGAGAAACTCGCCGGGTCAGCGAATGCGAAGGTTGTGGTGATCGGGTCGGCCAAGGATGGACTGCCACTGATATTGGGCGGTAACTAGATTTCGTATGTTTTCGGTGTGTTTGGCGTACGTCTACGTACGCCAACACAGCCTTGTCGGTGAACGAGGAGGTACGCCGACCGCACGATTGAGAGCAATAGTCGTCAAATGCGCTGTCAGGAATCCCTTCCTGACAGCCGTTGCCACGGCTGCTCCAAGAGATGACTCCTCTGATCCTATGAGACAATCTCAGGACTTCTGCTGCACATTGAACGATGCTAGGGAATATTCTTGACAAAACTGGTGGCAAATACAGTTGTATAAGTATAAAGGGCTTGTAACCGGCATCTCATGAAACTCAACTGCCCTCTTGTCGTATACAGACTCATGGACCAACAGACTGCTTTATCGGGAGAAATGCAATGTTCAAGAAAATAACGATTATAGCCGTGATTGTATTAGTGGTAGCCACCGCCATCTTCTTTGTCTTTTCCGGTTCATCATCCAGTAATGAGCAGGAATTCACTTTGAAAACAGTCGAGAAGGGAAATGTAGTCGACAAGGCAATGGCTATAGGCCAGATCGAGCCAGAGCACGAAGTCATGGTCAAGTCTCAGATCTCCGGCATTGTCTCGAAGATGTATGCTGATGTCGGAGACAGAGTCGAAGTCGGTGATCCGCTGTTTGACATCGCCCCGCAGCCGACCCCGATCGAGTTCGCCGAAGCAAAGAGACAGGTTGAGCTAAGCGCGGTTAGCTTCGAAAATGCCGAGAAGAACTACAATCGCGTGAAGGGGATGTTTGAGAAGAACCTTGTTTCTGAGAGTGATCTCGACGACGCTCAGAATACTTACGAGCAGGCAGCCGTCCAGATCAATTCTGCGAAGGAGAAGTTATCGTTGATCGAGAAGGGGAAGACGCAGATTGCGGGACGTACGGTCGAGAATGTGATTCGGTCGCCAATTACCGGTATGATCCTGCAGAGGAATGTCGAAGAGGGCGATCCGGTCGTGCCGTTGACCTCATATCAATCCGGCACCGAGTTGATGACTCTCGCTCAAATGGATGATCTGATATTTCGCGGAACAGTCGATGAGATTGATGTCGGAAAACTGAAGCAGGATATGGAAGTGCAGCTTCAGATCGGCGCGATTCCTAAAGATACGATCCATGGAATACTGCGCAGAATATCTCCCAAAGCACGCAAGCAGGACAACACGACGGTATTCGATGTCGAGGTGACGATAACCTCAACGACTGAGAGTGTTTTGCGAGCCGGGTATTCGGCGAACGCCGAGGTAATTGTTGCGCAGAAGGACAGTGTTCTGGTCGTTCCCGAAAGACTCGTGACTTTTACAGATGATTCAACATTTGTCGATATTCAGGATTCGACGGGTGGAGTTGTGCAGCATCCGGTAGAGGTAGGGCTCTCGGATGGAATTTACATTGAAATAGTCTCTGGCCTTGAAGAGGGGCAGGAAATCGTAGAGAAGCCTCCGAAGACGATCGAATGAGTCTACCATGTATTTGATGTTCGTACGACAGATATTCCGGGATATGCGTGGCCAGAAGCTCCGTTCAGCTTTGACGCTGTTCGGAATATTCTGGGGCACATCCGCGTTGATTCTCCTCGGTGCATTCGGACATGGAATCCATGCTAACCAGGTAAAGCAGTTTAATGGTCTCGGTGAGCATATCGTGATCATGTGGCCGGGACGTACATCGATATCTTACGAAGGGCTCCCAAAAGGGAGATCTGTCTATCTCAGAGATTCTGATGTTGAGCTGCTCAGATCTCAAGTGCCGGAGCTTCAGAGCATTTCACTCGAATATCAAAACTGGAGCATACCTGTTCGGCGCGACAAGGTCATACTCTCATCACAGGTTGCCGGTGTAGCGCCCGAATATGGAGACATGCGGAATGTGATTCCTGACAGAGGAGGACGGTTCCTCAACGATCTCGATCTACGCCTCAAGCGTCGGGTTTGCTTTCTTGGTAATGACTTGAAGAATGATCTCTTTGGAGATGATGATGCAGTCGGGCAGATGATCGAGATCAGTGGCGTGCCGTTCACCGTGATCGGCGTCATGATCAAGAAAGGTCAGGATTCATCATACAGCGGCAGGGATGAGGACAAAGTATTCATGCCATATTCGACTTCGGCAATGATGTTTGGACATACACTTGCTGATGTTGTCGTCTGGAGAGCTAAATCTCTCAAGGTTCACGAAGTAGCAAAAGAGAAGATAGCGGCAGTCCTCGGGAAGAAGCACAAATTTGATCCATCTGACAAAGAAGCGATTTCACTTTGGGACACTACAGAGGCGATGGATTTTTTCGATTCGTTTTTCTGGGGATTCAGGATATTCCTGCTGATGATCTCGTTTGCAACATTGGTCGTTGGTGGGATAGGCGTGGCAAATATCATGTACGTAGTCGTCAAGGAGAGATCGCGCGAGATCGGTCTTAAGATGTCTCTCGGCGCCAAAAGAGGTTTCGTGCTGGTGCAGTTTCTCTGCGAAACGCTCCTGATTACGTTCATCGGGGGAGTCTCCGGTTTCTTGTTCGCGATGACTCTCATAGAGATTTTCCCGTCGTTTAATCTCGAGGAGTACGTCGGTGTACCGAGTGTTTCGACAGTCGAGGCAATAGTCTCTGTCAGCTTACTCATGCTAATCGGCCTTCTGGCAGGGTTTTTCCCGGCAAGGCGAGCCGCCAGTCTAAACCCGGTTCAGTCACTGAAGATGTAACGATGCTAGGGAATATTAAACTCATAGTCCGCCTGTTCTTGAGAGAGCTGAAGAGCCAGAAGCTCAGGATGTCGCTGACGATTCTCGCGATTATCTGGGGCACACTTTCGATTACGATGCTGATGGCGTTTGGCGAAGGGCTCCGGCGGCAACTTGCTATTAACAGGAAGGGACTCGGTGATGGCATTCTGATTCTGTGGGGCGGCCAGACCGAGAAACCGTACAAGGGACTCCCACGAGGACGTCAAATCAGATTTGCATCGGACGATATCGACTTCATCAAGAAACAGATACCTGAACTCGGAGCGGTAGGTGGCGAGTTCATAACATGGGGCCGTGAGATTACATATGGCGACAAGACCGTGAACGCGAAAGTGAATGGCGTAATGCCGGAGTACGAGTTCATGCGCTCCCTGTATGCTCAGGAGGGGGGGCGATTCTTCAACAGACTAGATATGGAGCACAAACGGAGAGTCGTGTTCCTCGGAAACGAGATGCGCGACGATCTGTTCGGAGAGCCCGAGTCGCCAGATTATGTCGATCCGATAGGCAAAGTCATCACTATCAGCGATGTCCAGTTCACGGTTATCGGAATTATGCAGAAGAAGCAACAGATGGGGATGTATTCCGGTCCCGACTGGAATACTGCCTTCATTCCGTTGACCACTTTCGAGACAATGTACTCGCGACGCACGCTGAGCAACATGGTGCTCAAACCGCGCGATATTAAACAGGTGGACTATGTTAAAGACAGGCTCTATCAGGTGATGAGCGGCAAATATCAGTTTCATCCCGATGATAAACGCGCCCTTTCGATCTGGGATGTGATCGAGACGGCCGAGGTCATGAACAAAGTTATGATTGGAATGCAGATATTCTTCGGCATAATCGGCGGGCTGACTCTTCTTGTAGCTGGAGTCGGTGTCGCGAATATTATGTATGTCGCCGTTCGCGAACGAACGGCCGAGATCGGCGTGAAGATGGCTATGGGAGCGAAGCGTGGTCAGATCATGACGCAGTTCATGCTCGAAGCTGTGTTGATCGCTGGAATCGGAGGAGGCATGGGGCTGCTGATCTCGTATACAATAGCTGGCGTTCTTGGCATGATTCCGATGGACAGTGATGCGATGCAGTGGCTCGGCAAGCCGACAATATCGATGCCGATTGCGATGACAACCATATCCGTGCTGGCAATGATTGGACTTGTGTCCGGTTTCTTCCCCGCAAGGCGTGCAGCCTCGGTGAATCCGGTCGAGTCTTTGAGATACGAGTAGCGAGGTGCTGACATGATCAAAATGACTGGAATACAGAAGATCTACGCGAAGGGCAAGATGAAAGTTATGGCGCTTAGAGGCGTTGACGTCGAAATCGATGCTGGTGAGTTTGTTTCTATTGTTGGACCGTCCGGATCCGGGAAATCGACACTCATGAATATCGCAGGATGCCTTGACGTGCCATCAGAAGGCGTTTATGAACTCGACGGCGAGCCGGTTGAAGGGCTGAATATGTCGCGGCTGGCCGAGATAAGAAACAAGAAAGTCGGATTCGTATTCCAGAACTTCAATCTGCTGCCTTATGCCACCGCTTTCGAAAATGTCGAGCTGCCGATGATATTTGGACGGATTCCGACAAAGACCCGCCGCAGTCGCACCACGGAGCTGCTCGAAAAAGTCGGCCTCAGCGACCGGATGGACCACAAGCCGACAGAGCTTTCCGGCGGTGAGATGCAGCGCGTCGCTATCGCGCGCGCGCTGTCGAATCAACCGAAGCTCATCCTCGCCGACGAACCGACCGGCAATCTCGATTCAACATCTGGCGCTGCGATTATCGATCTCTTCGAAGAACTGTGGCGGACAGGCACTACGATTCTGATGATTACTCACGATTCTACCGTGGCGTCGCGCACGAATCGCGTGGTCTTCTTGAAAGATGGTCTGGTTGTAACGAATGCTTCAGATATGGCTCGGGATATGAAGACATTCAAAGCGAGAAAGCGTCTCGACGCAATGTAGATAGCTTGCACCGCGTCATTACTTGGCGACGGCCGGACTTTGTATATGCCCGTCGGGGAGAAATCCCCGGCGATTTTGTTTTGATGCGAAGCAAATAGACAATAGAGAAGTCATTGAGGTGACAGGAACTTCAACGACTACTCATCAAACGCCGCCGGCTCTTCCCATAGATTGAACATGAAACCAAACGGGTCGCGGATGTAGTTGTCTTTGCCTTGGGCATTGCAAGTCATGACACCGCCAATGCGCCTCCAACCTAAAGCGAATCAAATCACAGATTCTTGAACGGCAGGAACGTCATGAAATCGGCGTGGTGCACGATGTATGCTTCGGTGGTGCGCTTGACCTGATCGCCTTCGCCGGCATGCGCCGCAATGATATGACAGACAGTCTCCGGCACGCCGCATTGCATCGCGAGTCCTACTCCTGAGAAGGGATGTCGTACATATTTGCCGTATTGGCTCGTGACGGCTTTACCGTCTTTCTTATCATATTCGAGAAGTTTGCCTACATCGGCAAGAATAGCACCTGCCACGACAACGTCCATGTCGATCGGCAGATTGCTGCCGAAGAACTTCGTCATGATTTTGGCTGATTCAAATGCAATGTGAACGACCGCGCGCTTGTGTTCCATGAATGTCACCGGGCAGTCTTTGAAAAGCAGTGTGAACGGTATCTCGTTGAGATCGTCTGCATCGAGCTTGCTCTGTTCGAGCGCAAGCGCCCATGTCTTTGTTGTTCTGTCTCGCAGGTCTGCGTCTTGTATCCACTCCAGTTCCGGCCAGAGTTCCTTCGCCGCATCCAGCATCAATAGCTCCTTCTGGTAATGTTCTTTTCAAACCGAATATAATGGTGCTGAGCGCAGAATGTCAATCAGCAAGCGTTCGCGCACTGCAGTGCAGATTTATGTTGTAATCAGGACTCCAGAAGGGTATATTGGAATTAGCCCGAGCGTCCCACAAGATATCCGCACTTAACCGAGGGAGGGTGAGTTATGCGTGTAAGCACATTGTTGGAGAGCAAGCCGAGAGAAGTGATCACTGTCTCCAGCTCGACATCAGTCGACGATGCGATGGACAAGCTGATCAGCAACAATATCGGCTGCCTTCCGGTGGTTGATGATGAGGGGAGTCTCATCGGTATTGTCAGCGACAAGGACATTTTTGCCAAGATCCATGAAACCAAAGGTGATTATCATAACCTGACGGTGAATGATGTAATGGAGAAAGCCGTCATCGTCGGCCTGCTCAGCGATGACATTTCTTACATTGCGTCAATCATGGACAAGAACTGGATTCGGCACGTTCCGATTGTCGAAGAGGATTCCCTTGTCGGATTGGTCTCGCTGAGAGATATTCTGAAGGCAAATACGCAGACGACAGCGATTGAAAATCGTTATCTGCGGCAGCATCTCGATGGCATGCACAGCCGTGATCGATCGGCAGACGTGTAGGCGGTTGCACTAGCATCCACAGAGGCATAGCCTCTGCTTGCACATGAAACACCGTCATCACGAGGAGCGGAGCGACGTGGTGACCTATCTGCTGACCAACTGAGCGGGCAGGAAAGGGTTCCCGCCCGCGCAAGAAAGTCATTGGTTATAGTACTGCCAGATACACATATGCTTATTCAACCAACAAAGCGGATACGGATATTGCCTTCTATACAGGGATAAAAGGAACGTCGTACGGGGCGTTGATAGGCTTGGGAGTCTTCTTAGCGGTATTTGTATTAACGGAATCCTTCGATTTTTGATAGTGATGCGCCTTGCCCGGACAAGGAGTCCATTCAGAAGCGCGGGCAGGAATCCTTTCCTGCCCGATTCAGTCGGCTGTCAGGAGGGGATTCCTGACAGCGCTGGAAAATCACCATTCGCAGAGCCGTCGGTCGGGATTCCTGACAGCGCGAGAAAGTCTATATGCTGAATGTTGATGTCGCCGGGCTAACCGCCTGAACCCTTCGGGATTTTCTTCTTCGGTGTATCGATCTTAATCTGCTGCGACTCGCTCGGGAGTTTGCTCATGTCCGCGGTCGGTTCAGCGGGTATAAACAAACCGAGTTGCGACAGAAATGCAACATTGTCCCACATCACCCATGATTCGGCGATCTTGCCATCTTCGAAGCGATGAATGATGAAGGTCTTGACATTTACGCTTTTGCCGGTCGCTGCATACGGTCCCATCTGGCCGGTGTGTGTGCCCGTGTCGGTGGTGATGTACGCGACCTTATCTCCGTCAGCCAGCATGAAGTCTATCTGCTCATTCCAGTCAGGGAATGCGGCGAAATGCTCGGCAAGGAACTTCTTCATCTCGTTGATACCGGTCATTTCCTGCAGCTCTGGCGGCATTGCCTGGCAGTGGCGAACATAACCGGGCGTCAACACATCATCCCATTTGTCGGGATTTTGCATGTTGACCCCCTGTTCGGTGATTTCGACGACCACGAGCTGGTTCTGTTCTTCCATTGACGCATTCTGATCACAGCAGCCTGCCATGAAACCAAAGCAGACGACGATAGTTAGCGACACAATAGCCAGCGCGTTCCGACTCATACCCTATCTCCTCATGATAATGACTTTGTTGGGGGAATAAGCAGAGATACACGATTCGGTGCAAGCTAAAACTGAGTGAGATGATTGCCGTCAGGAAGGGTTGTCCTTTCGACGCGAGGAATTTCGAAACCACGTTCTGCGCTTTGCGCTTCACTCAGGGGTTCGACCTACCTTTGCTCACGCAGTAATGGTGGCAACTAACTGATGTAGCACTGTCCTCTAGCAGTCGGGTATACTATTGTTGTCAGGATCGCCTGGCGGAGGACCACCGGAGAATATATAAGCGATCAGGTATACCACATCGTCAATATCAATCGCACCTGAGCAGTCCGCATCCCCTGCCTCGAGCGGGTCAGGAGCCGGGCCGCCTGCGAAAATATAGCTGATCAGGTACACGACGTCATCGATGTCGATTTCTCCGCTGCCATCGGCGTCGCCGACGATGTATCCGATATCGTTTAGCAGAACAGATATCGCATTCGAGCTGTGATCTGCTGTCGCAATGTCGATGTCGGCATCTCCGTCGAAATCAGCAGTGCAGAGCCAGTAGGGCTGACTGCCGGCAGTATACACGTCATCGAAGCTTATAAGACCGCCCCCATCGTTCAGTAGTATTGAAATATCGTTGGTGTTGATGTTCGACGTTGCGATATCCATGTCTCCATCGCCATCGAAGTCAGCAGCGGCAATGGCGCCGGGGGTGTTGCCGGAACCTATGTCGCAACTGTAACCAAACCAGAACGTTCCGCCGCCATAGTTGTAGATAACGGATACACTGTCGATCAGGCCGTCGGCAGTCACTAAGTCCACGAGTCCGTCGTTGTGTATATCAACCGCGACAATGCCGGATGGTCCACTACCGGTGGGGGATGTTACAAAACCTGGAAATACACCATTCCCGTCATTTAGCAGAACACAGACACTGTTAGCGGTGAAACTCGCTGTTGCGAGGTCGATGTCGTTATCGTTATCCAGATCCGCGGAGCAAATGACCCATGGATTATCATCTGTTACGTAAGTTGTCTGAGGCGCGAATGTGGCATCACCATTATTCAGCAGGATCGAGATATTGCCTGACTGATCATTTGCTGTCGCGATATCAAAATCTCCGTCGCCATCTAAGTCGGCAGCGCAGAGACTGGCAGGGCGATCATCAACATCGTACGTCACATGAGATCCGAATATTCCGCTCCCGTTGTTGATCAAAATGGAAACACCGCTCGCTGGAGCGAAAGCTCCATTCGAAACGGCCAGATCCATATCGCCATCGCCATCAAGGTCAGCGGCGCACACGCCTGTAGGCTGCTCGCCGACCGCATAGTTCACCTGAGCTGCAAAGCTGCCGCTGCCGTTATTTACGAAAACCGAAATGTCATCTGAGAAATAGTTCGCAACCATGATATCGGCGCTGCCGTTGCCATCGAGATCTGCTGCGACAACTCCGGAAGGGCCGGTCCCTGCGGTGTATACCGATCGACGCCTGAAGTCTGACGGTGCATCTGCAGACACGATAGTGAAGTTCGAAACAGAAGGTCTCGGCATAGCGAAGCCATCTTCTGATTCTATTTCCTTGGTCAGGACAACCGTGACAATTTCTCCAGGTGCGAAATCCACCGATCGATCAAACGTCAAAAGCCGATCGAGACCGTCGTAGGAGTAGGTGCCTCCCTTTCTACCGGATATCGAACCTTGCGTCACGAAAGTAGATGGATCGACCGTGCCCTCATCGAGATCGGCATCGAATGTGACAACGATATCGGCAGACGCAGCAACATTGTACTGATTCTGTTGCGGTGAGATACCTATTACATGAGGGCCTATCTGCAGTGGATTATCAATGTATGCATAGAGCTTGTCCCCGACAATCGAGTCGACCCTAACAGTAATGCCCGTCGGGAATGAATAACCATCGCTGGATGGATAGGTCGATGGTCCGAATTCCTCCTGACCGGGGACATCCGGATTGAAAGTAGCACCTTTTCTGGTCTCGTACGGATACCACCACTGTGCGCTATCGGTGACGTGTCCCTCGGGATTGCTCCACGCATCCATGGATGGGTTGTAGCCGGCATCTTCGACAGCGACCGTATAGTGTGGAAACTCGGGAGTCCCGTTGTTCACATCGAAATAGGGTGAGAGCGAGTCGTGAATGTGTGTAATGAGAAGTCCTCTGTCGAGCGTGTCACAGCCGAAGCTGAGATTGGGGCAAAGGAACACGCTGAAGTCAGAATCCATCTTGTCGTATTGAGCAGTCGACTGTGGATTGCGATATTCCAGCAGGAAGTACTCACCTTCGGGAGGATCGATTGGGATCTTGTAGAGCGAAGATTCGTTGGTTGTCTCAATGTTGTAGATTACGACATCCTCGTAAGTGCCATAAGGTAGCACAACCGGTTCGATCCAGCCGAGGCTTTTCTTGCTCCAGCCGCACATGTGCGAAGGCACTTCCGTGCCGAGTGAAAATATCCCGTAGCCATAGTAACCCATCACGCACCAATCCATCAGCGGGTGGTCATTGTCATCGTTTGGTGTCGTGTATGTAAGCACAGCGAGTTTGGAGTCGTAGTCGTACAGATCGGGCAGTCCAAGATTATGCGCCAGTTCGTGGCAGAATACCCTGATTCTATTGAGTGTGTCCTGACCCGAAAAAGGCATGGGGCAGAACGGAGCACGGAGCGGACGCAATTCTGGAGACGTATTCCATCTCGGTATGTGCATCCCGCCATCGTACGGTCCTGGCCCGTAGCCGAGGGGATAGATATACGCATACGACCAGATATCCCACGAATCCTGCGAATCTTCTTCGCCGGTGCCGGATCGAACGAATATTGCCGCATCGACATTGCCATCATAATCACCATCGAACTGGGTGTAGTCCACCATAAAGTCGAGGTAATCGAAGACCGGTTCGAAATCGAAGTAACCATTATATGTGCCCGCATTGTACCAATCGAGAACTTCACCAACGATCGTTATCTGACCGTACGAGATTTCATCATAGTAATCCGCGACCGATCCGCCTGGAAACACGTTGCGTGAGAAAAGCAAGCTGTCGATTGTCTCCCTTGAGTAGATCGCCAGACGGTTTGTCCACTCAACTGGAATCGCGAGGACTTTGAGCGTGTCACCATCGAAGCGAAAACCCGACATATCGGTCTTCTCCTGATGGGTCAGCCTGGTCGGAGGAAGTATGCCGATTTCTTCAGCGATTTTCTCGGCGGGCAGATCGAGCACGATAACTCTTGATCTGTCTGCGGCGTACAACTGACTCTGGCACAGCAGAGCTACAAATGCTACCGCTAAGATGCCGTATACGGTTCTGATCATGACTCCTCCAGAATAATCGTAGCTTCGATATACATTATCGGCGGCAGACAGAATAGATTCGGTGCTAAATCACAGATGCAGACCATACGAATCTTTAAATCCCTAAGAACTTATATGTAAAATATACCCCAATCGTTGGTTTTGTCAATCCGAATCCTGAGCTGAGCGCGATCGCCGGAGATAAATGAGGAGGGAATGTGTTCCGCTACAGCGCCGTAATTGCCTTCTGCGCGATCTCGACAGCGCGCTTCTCATGCTCCTGAGCCTGCATTACCGCCGCAGCGCCACGTTGTCTGCAGTTCTCATCATTCCAGGAATTCTTAGGCGCGATGCCCCGTAACCGATTCCGAACCTCAGTCAAGACATGTTTGTTGCGAATCTCGTTCTGAGCGCGGCGCAGCAAGTGATTGGATATGATGATTCCTGCTGTTATATTGAATCCCTACTTAGTCACATTAAGTCAAAATGAGGTAGCGATGGCAATTAATGAACTCCCAGTTTCAGTGATTGAGCGTATGGGCTTCTACGTCTATACATTAAGCGACCCCAAAACCGGTGAGGTATTCTATGTGGGGAAGGGGACCGGAAATCGTCTGTTTGCCCACATTAATGAAGCTATCGAGAAATCGATAGAATCTGACAAGTTAGACAGGATTCAGCAGATCCACGCTTCCGGGCGTAGCGTGAAGTATGAGATTATCAGGCACGGCCTGTCTGAAGAGGGAGCCTATGAGGTGGAGTCCGCTCTTATCGACTTCATTGGGCTATCCAGACTGACCAACATCGACGCTGGTCACGGCACAGACAACCGTGGCAAAATGACGATACCGGAGATCATCGCCACCTACCGCGCAGAACCAATTGTCATTAAAGAACCGGCACTTCTAATCATCGTCAACAGGCTGTTTGAGCGCAACATCAGCGTCGCACAACTATACGAAATCACGAGGGGCAACTGGGTGGTGGGTAAGAATCGAAACAATGCACAATATGCCTTTTCAGTATTCAAGGGTGTTGTGCATGAAGTTTACCGAATCAAGAGATGGTTGCCTGCGCCAGCCCGCAATCCGGATCAGAAGCGGACTGCGAGGTGGCGCTTCTCGGGTGAAGTTGCGAAAGAACTCCAACACTATATCGGCGGAAGCGTCGAGAACTATCTGAAGCACGGCGCACAGAATCCAATCAGGTATGTAAACTGTTAATATGAGTGGCCCATATCCATCCACTCCATCGCAACATTGCCATCTCGTTTCACGTTGATCGGGCGGAAGAGATCAAACGACTGAAGCTTAAGCTGGCTAGACTTCTCTGAGCTGATCCTGAGATCCACAAGTCACCGCGGAGCTCCGGATCAACGACATGGGGATATGTGCACCGCTGTCCTGACGGAAGATGATCGGGATAAAGACTCTCTGTCGGTTCGTGAGAATTTCTCCTTTCTACAAAGACAATTCCCGACTCCATGATATGTTCATCAGAATACTTGCAAAATGTTCTTAATTTCTAATGTATAGGGGAGCATAGTGAAATCGTACAACAATCTACGCTCACAGCTACCGGAGCAAACGCACCATTACGGGATTTCCGCTTACGCCGTCAACGAGGCACTGTTTCCTGCGTTCGAACGTGACGATTGGGTTGTTCGCTGGTGCACGAGAACGTATACCAGCCACATTAGGGTTTGGCTTATCTGTGCGATCTTTCACCTTGAACTCCATCTAACAAAATCAGTATAATTCTCTGATGTCGGGTGGAAATATCGACTGCGTTATTGCGAGCTAAGAGCGGCAATCTCTGTGCATCTGTCGAAAGATACTTGTTGCAGATCACCGCGTTGCTCTGTTCCTCGTGATGACGAGATCGAAACTTAGCGTGATTATGGAAAGCGACTGGACAAGAGGACAATTCTGAATGTCTAATATAGATGATACTAGTTTAGACGGCAGCAAGCAGAAGCTCTCTGCGATTGCGCTGGTCGCTCTCGGTGTGGTCTTCGGCGATATCAGCACGAGCCCGCTTTATGCAATTAGAGAATGTTTCCACGGTGAGTTTGGGATCGGCATTACCCATGACAGCATCCTCGGCGTACTGTCCCTCATGTTCTGGGCGCTGACAATAATCGTCTCCCTGAAATATCTTACATTCATCCTACGTGCTGACAATCGGGGCGAGGGGGGAGTCATTGCGCTGACAGCCCTGCTTATGTCGGCAGTCAAAATGCAGAAGAGACGCCGCAGACTTCTTATCGCAATCGGTATCTTTGCAGCTTGCCTGCTGTATGGCGACGGCATGATCACACCGGCGATCTCTGTTTTGAGTGCCGCCGAAGGACTTCGCATCATCACACCCCACTTCGAGCCGTTTGTTATTCCTGTGACCCTGCTGATTCTCGCGGGATTGTTCCTTCTGCAGCACCGGGGTACGGCCAAAGTCGGCTCGTTGTTCGGTCCTGTGATGCTGGCATGGCTTCTGGCGCTCGGCATTCTTGGCATCCGTCAGATTGTGCAGCACCCGAGTATCCTGCAGGCGCTTGCACCGTGGCATGGAGCGCGGTTTTTGATGAATTCCGGTATTCATGGTTTCGCTGTGCTCGGCGCAGTATTCCTGGTTGTGACGGGTGCTGAGGCTCTCTACGCAGATCTGGGGCATTTTGGCCGCAAACCGATACGTGTCGTATGGTTCGGTCTGGTGCTTCCCGCGCTGCTGCTCAACTACTTCGGGCAGGGTGCTCTGTTACTATCTCACCCCGAGATGGCTCATCATCCATTCTATGCTACCGTACCGGTCTGGGCTGTGATACCGATGGTGATCCTGGCTACCTGTGCGACAATCATTGCATCACAGGCCGTTATCACGGGTGTGTTTTCTCTCACAAAGCAGGCAGTGCAACTCGGATACCTTCCCAGAATGAACATTGTCCACACGTCATCGCGCCATTTCGGTCAGATTTATGTTTCTGAGATTAACTGGTTCATGATGGCCGCGACGTTGGCGCTTGTCCTCGGATTTCAGTCATCGAGCAAACTTGCGGCCGCTTACGGCGTCGCCGTAACGTCTACTATGCTGATCGCCACGGTGCTGTTCTATGTTGTGGCGCGCGAAAAATGGAAATGGAATATCATAGCTGCCGGCATACCGACAGTTGTTTTCTTTGTTGTCGATATCAGCTTCTTCTCAGCAAACATCACAAAGATATTTCATGGCGCATGGTTTCCACTGGTGATCGGTGGAGCATTTCTTGCTGTAATGATGACCTGGAAACGGGGGAGGAGAATTCTCTCGGGGCAGTTTCAGAAGATGTCGGTTCCCTTCGAGCAACTGCGGGCGAAATTGGAAGACGAGAATATCTTGCGAGTCAAAGGGTATGCCGTCTTTCTATCCGGTCAACCCGGAATGGTGCCGGTAGCGCTGACTCACAATCTTAAGCACAACAGGGTGCTTCACGCAAAAGTCGCATTTCTGCATTTTCGGAGAGCAGAGATTCCGCGAGTGCCGAATATGGAGAAGTTGACGATCAAGGATCTCGGTTCCGGGTTTCACGAGATCACGGTGTCGTACGGATTTATGGAATACCCGAATGTTCCGAACGCTCTCGTGTTGGCAAGCGGGCAGGGGGTTGATTTTCCGATCGAGGAGACGAGTTTCTTTCTGGGCAGAGAGAAGCTGGTTTGGGAGCAGGGGAACGGAATCTCACGCTGGCGCGCGCATTTGTTCGCGTTCCTGTCGCGAAATGCTTACGACGCCTCCTCATTCTTTGGGATTCCGCAGGAACAGGTCATGGAAGTCGGCGTTCGGTTGAAGATCTAGTCCGGTAGGTCAGCACCTTGCCTGCGTTGAGGAAAGCGACAGCAGATCCTGAACACTCACTTAATTGAAGCGAACCCCGAGAGACCGCAGCATCTCAAACGTGTCAACATAGGGAACATCAAAGGCTTGGCACACATTGGGGATTTTCACCTTTGCGCTTTCGGATGGCGCTAATTGCTCATGTGTAACCAAAGTATATCCTTTCACTCGGGCAATTGCGATCAGCCAGCCGTCAGCACTATTCGCAAATTGCGCTTTGGCTGACTCCGAGAACTGACTTTGGGTGCTGACCCAGTTCATAATGTCTCTGTATGACGAGACAATGTCATCCGAATCGGTAGACTGGAACGCGTGGTCAAAGTCATGGGTAGCCCATTCTGCCAGATCATCCTGACCTCTTTCCAGTTCAGTCTTTATTCGGTCAATGCTGCTGATTTTACCACTTTTTGCATTAGCTTCCAGACTCTGCCAGAATCCAGGTACCAAATCGAACGCGTAGTAACGACGCGCAGCTTCGATGAATACATTAGCATCTAGGATATATGTTGGGGAAGTACTCAACGAGTTATCCCAATTTTAGGCGTTCGGCATATTGTTCAAATGTCTTTCCGTATAGACCTGTCAATCTGTAAGCGTCACTGTATAAGAGCGTGCCTTCCTTCGCCGCTTGCAGGACGGAGCGAGCAAATCGCTTCCCTATACGAAGGTTCTGAGTTGCGTAGAAATCCCCACCGTCGGTAGTTGGCGCCTTGTCACGTATTCTATCTAGGTACTCTTGATAAAACGACAGGAAGTAGTCTCTGTTAATCAGGTCCAGGTCCAACACTCTACGAGCAGCAACAAGCTCGCTGACTTTGAACTGACGCGCAATATCCTGAAACGGGTTGGGAGATTCGCTGACTGAGGGCCAGGTCTGTCGTAGTTGAATCTCAGGCACAAGGAATTCAGCTGCAACCAAATTGCAGGCTCTTTCGGTCGGGTCATTCGCTGGCTCAAGCTTCCGAAGGTCAAAGGCTGCACTGCTTCCGAAAAACACGTGGGCTAGCTCATGTGCAAGCGTAAACATCTGGGCGGCTTTTCCGTCGGAGCCGTTTACAAATAGTAGAGGCGCGTATTCATCAACGAGAACGAAGCCTCGAAACTCCTCAACATCAAGCTTACGGTGCGTGTTATTTCCGACTACACCGTTAACGATAACTAATATTCCTGATGCTTCTATGCCCTCTCGGAGAGACTTAAGCGCATTTGTCCAAGACGATAGTTGAGATGCCCAGCTTTCTTCAAAACGCAGTGCTTGTCTTATTCTCTGAGCAATTACCTTAGGTTGCTCGGATATCCCTGCAGATCCCACAAATCGAATGGGAGCCATTCCTTGATCAATAAGAAACTCTCTCATCCAAAGCTGCCGCTGTTGCATAGTCTGAATAGTATCGATTAGATCAGGACTTGGTCTATCAGGTGCGTCCTCGCGGAGAGTCCTGAAGTGCGGTATCGGCAGGCTGTCTTCAGGTGGCCTGTTAAGAAAGAAATACCCGAGTGGAGTCAGGGTTGCCTTTGCCAGACTCTCTAATTGTCGAAGAGTCGGTTGACGCTCACCCGTAAACCAGTCTCCAATCTTGGGGAATCTGCCTCGAAGATCTTCTAATGTGCGACCACTGCGATCGACTGCCCACCTTAAGACCTCAGCTTTGACAACTACCCTACTCAAAATCCTGCTCCTGGGTCTCCGCCATCTACCCTCGTTACTGGTCTGCTACCAGCACCAGCATCAATGCTTGCTCAGGCTGACTTCAGCGCTCAATCCGTCGTTGTTCACAGTCTCTTCATGAAAATGATACATAATTATCGGAGAAAGTGCCATGAAAAGATTGCTAAGGGCACTACGCTGCGATCGCAATAGCAAAATTGGAGTGTTGCGACGACCTTGAAGGTACAAACCGGGCAGGTCTCGCCGAGACCTGCCCGGACTTCATAAATGGTAGGAGTGAGCGCACTCCCACCTTGCGTGTGATTGAGCGCGTGTCAGCTCGGCACTACTTTCTCGGACTGTTTATTCTTCTTCTCTTGTTTCAGTTTCCGCTTTTCTTTTGGAGTGTGCTGAGCTTTTTTCCGCTCTTCTTTTTTAGCCTTGTCTTTACTTCCTTTGTCACCCATCTCTGACTCTCCTTATCCAAAAGTGACCTGCCTGTCTCAGTCTTTCTGAGCGCAGTCTTTGGTTCTCCAGATATGCCAGCCTCTTCCAAATATACAAATTGAGGTTCAGTGCGGTACAAAAATGTTTGGGGATCGAGTTATAAATACGCGGGGACGTATATCAACCGCTAGTAGCGCCGACCTTACTTGCGGCCTGCCGACTGCCCTGCCAGCCAGCCGGTCGAAAACGCCGCCTGAAGATTGTAGCCACCGGTGTCGCCATCGACATCGAGGACTTCGCCTGCGAAATACAACCCCGGCACTATACGAGAGGCCATCGTACGGGGATTGACTTCGGTCAGACTAACACCTCCCGCAGTGATGATCGCCTCTCTGATTGGGCGATGTCCGGTAATGCTGAAACGAAAATCTTTGAGCCAGATTCGAAGCTTGCGCCTGTCCGTAGCGCTGATTTGATTGCAGAGCTTGGTCGATGGTATCCCCGCCAGGTCGCAGCAAATCGGGATCAGCTTGCTTGGAAGCAACCCTTTCAGCATCGTATGGAATTGCATCTTACCGTGCGCTTCGAGATCGCGCAACAATCGAGCATCGAGCTTGGCATCGTCGAGCGCAGGTTTGAGATTGATTGATATCGTGACTTTTTGTTTCTCTCTTAACGCATCGACGACGCGCCCGCTCAATGACAATATGATCGGCCCCGACAATCCGAAATGTGTGAAGAGCATCTCGCCGAATGCCTCGTGACGCTTCTTGCCATTGATGTACACTTTTGCAGCGACATTCTTGAGGCTCAGCCCCTGCAATCGTTGAGCGGCATTCCCAGCGGTCTCCAACGGTATCAGCGCCGGTCTGATCGGTACGACTGTGTGGCCGACAGATTCCGCAAGGCGGTAGCCGTCTCCGGTCGATCCGGTCAGCGGGTATGACGCTCCGCCCGTCGCAATGATGACCGCATCGCACGCAAGTTCTCCACCAAATAACTGCACTCCCAGAATGCCGTTGTTGCCGATCAGCAATTTCTTAACCGATGATCTCGTGCGAATTGACACGCCTTGTGACTTAGCCCACGTCAGCAGAGCGTTCGTAACTTGACCGGCATCTTCGCTTGCAGGGAATACTCTTCCGCCTCGCTCCTGAATGGTCTCGACGCCCAGCTTCTCAAGAAACGCTATGAGGTCCGGCGAGAAGTAGCTGTTGAATGCCTGACGCAAAAAGCGGCCGTTCTTCCCGAAGTGTGCGATGAAATCGGGCAGCGTTGCGATATTGGTCAGATTACAGCGACCCTTTCCGGTAATGCGCAGTTTGCGGCCGGGGCTTGTCTCCTTCTCAAGAAGTACTACCCTGGCGCCGAGTCCGGCAGCCTCTCCGGCTGCCATTAACCCTGCCGGTCCGCCACCGACTACTATGACTTTCTGATTTGCCACGTATTGTTCCGCCCATTTTCCCGCTGCGGCAATGCCGTCTGCCACCAACGGTAGCAGTAAATATCCAGATTCGCAGCCTCTGAGTCAATGAGGAAGTTGCTCTTACTTGTATCAGAATCTGTCCGGCTGCTTATTAGGACTGTAGCGGAGGTCTTCCCGAGAAGTGCTATCGCTTTCGGTACGACAGAGGTGAAGCTACCTTTGCCAGCTTGCTCTTAACAACTCACACACTGTCATTCTCTCGAAATGCCGGAGGATTAGTGAACAGTTCTTTCATCTGCTCTCGGTATTCCTCGAATGCTTTCCTGCCCTTTTCGTTCAGGCGCACAAATGTCTTCGGTTTCTTGCTCACAAATCTCTTTTTGATGTCGATGTATCCCGCAGCCCCCAGCTTCGACAAGTGCGTCGACAGGTTGCCTGATGTCATATTGGTTTGGTTCTGGACGAACAGAAATTCCGCCTTCTCTATTACGTAAAGCAGCGCCATAATGTTATATCGCGCGGGCTCGTGAATGAGGCGGTCAATCTCCGGAAGTTTGCTCTTGCCCGTGTCATTATTAGCCGGCATGGTTAGCCTCCGGAGCCACCTTCGGATACTTCTGAATGAAACTGAAAAGCAGGCTGAGGCCGACTATCAGAACTACAACTCCCGGCAAACCGAAGCTGATAGATGTATTGAGAGGACTGCCTATATATCTCAACAGAAACTCCGATTCTACAGGCCCGGCAAGCAGTAAAGCCGCGTAGATCCAGAGGCGAGGGAAGTCCATCGCATAAACCGCTATTATAAACACCGGCAGGGCGAGCAGCGCGATCACCATCCAGCCCATGCTGCCCGATAGTCCATTGCTCACTGTCGAGATCATGATCGGCAGCATGAGAAAGATAACTATGCCTGTGATGATCAGGATTAGACGCCTTCTCGACTTGCGCCTCGGTCCGAACTCGACAGCTCCCATACGCGGGATTGTGATCAGCCGTTTGCCGAGCAACGGCAGAGCAGGGGGAATGATCAGCAGCGAGTAGCCGATAAACCTGGAGAGTCCTGCGGCCTCCAGAATGGGGATGGCTGCAAATATAAGAAAGAGCAGTCCAAACAGGATGTCGTAAATCCCGTCCTCGAAAGTTGAGCGGTACGCGCGTCGCTCAAGCTCTTTGAGAGAGTACGGTGTGTTCATTGAGGTTCCTCCAGTCGATTGACTTTGTGGGTTTATCTGATTGGCATCACAACGTACTTTACGACAAAGTACGGATTTTGTTTCAGATATCAAGCGAAATTCAGGAAAATGGTGATAGTTCTCAATTCAAGGCTTGTTGAGAAACCCCAAATGACGTCATTACGAGCGAAGCGTGGCAATCTCCGCATTTCACAATAGCCTTGATTGACATAGAGATCGCCACGTCGCTTCGCTCCTCGCGATGACCACGATGGGCGTATTTGGACTTTTCCAACATGCCCTTCAGGGAGAATGCAGGTGCCTAATTCGGACCAGAAGTAATAGATCCTGTGGCGCATCCTACATATCTCAGGTCGCGAACGTGCCTCTAATCAGAAATGGTTCAATCTGCCTAAGGTCGAGTAAGGTTTGGGCTATACTAATCCGATAATACTCATATAAATCGACTACATCTTCAGGGGGTAATCATGCGAGCTTCGAGCCAGGTCATAGGCAATTTCAAACAGTGTCCTCTCTGCCAAGACTGGTTCTCCGATCAGGATATCTTCTCGGGTCCCAGCATCAAGCCAATAGGGATGCTTCTTGATCCAGCATTTCTCGACATCAGCATGTACTTCTTCAATCATGCCAGCGATGGGTGCTGGACAACCTTCACGATCAATGTGGAAAAGTTCACGCACTTTCTCGATGAACCGATCATCCGGGAATCGAACACACTCAGCGCGAGTTGCGAGGGGCATTGCTTCAATCTGAGCGACACCGGAGAATGCTCGCAGACCTGCAAATGGGCGCCTTTCCGGAGGCTTCTCCGTGCGATGCTTGAAATACGCAATCTGAGCAAATCTCAGATCGAAGACATAGTCAAGCGTTAATGCAGAAGATAGTCTCTGCGCGCATTGCTGTCGCCTACCATAAGGACAAAAGTCTCATCTGCCGCTGAATCAGACCGGTGCTGGCTTGTGCTCTTTTTTCTTTGCGGGTCCAACGATGAGAAGGCAACGATATGCTTCCTTGCCGTACCGGCTCATTCGGAGGAATTCGGACTTCTTGATTCGCAGATTTCGAGCGCGCAGCTTGTTTCTTCTATACGACGCAACATCCGGATCGTGAATGTAGATATTGTCTTTGTCGAAACCGGTGATCACCACCCAGTGCGGAACCTGATCGCCGGTCAGTCGGTAAGTACTGATGAGTGCGATCGGAATCGTTCCTCTGAAAAGCGCAGACATGATCTCCTCGACACCATAGTCGCATACCATAGTCGACACGCCGAGTTTCTTTGCCTGCTTCTTCATATCGCTGTGCACAATCTTCATGACTTCACGCTTTTTCGGAGTGCGAACCGATCTGAGCATGGGTGTAGTGTCCATCGAGATGATCATCCTGCAATTCACGTTTCTTGTGACGGCGGACAGAGAGAGTCCGTATGGACTGGTGCCGCTGTACCCGGACATCATGAAGATCAGGGTGGCTTCTTTCCATATTCTCATTTCCATGACTCGAGTGAATTCGAGCAGTGGCTTGAAGTGTTTAAGCGCCATCATCAAACAGGCAGATCCGCAGGTGAAATCAAGTGTCTGAGCGTAATAGGGGATGTTAAGCTGAAGTTTCCCTGGCACGCGAATCTTCAGATCTTTACTCATTTTGAGACCAGCCATGCCATCTTCATAATAGTCCGTCATGTTTCGCACGACGTGATAGCCGTTCCTTTCATAAAACCTGATACCGCCTTCGTTATCTTTCCTGACTTCGAGTGTCATTTTTGCGCAGCCACGACGTGCCGCTTCCAATTCACACTCTTTGAGCAGCCTGAAACCGTACTTCTTTCCCTGGAAAGCCGGATCGACGGCCAGGTTGTACAATCGCGCAGCCAAATGAGATTTCCTCCACAGCACGTAAGCAGAACCCGCGATAAATGAACCCTGCGTGAGAACGAAAACGCTCGCGCGCGAATGAGTGAGAAAATAGTCGATCTGATCTTCTCTGAAGCGATCCTGCTCAAATGCGACATTTTCCAGTCTGAACAGGGACTTGAGATCATTCGCGGTGGCCAGGCGGATTTTCGAACGAGGAATCATTAAGCCTCACTTCGGTAATAGATATTCCAGCAGACGATCGTAAAGATCGCCATTAGCCCGATCCTCTTCACCTGCGTTAATAGTCGGGTTGTCATTCACTTCAATCACGATAAACCGGTCGCCCACTTGTTTCAGATCAACGCCGTACAAGCCGCTGCCGATGGCGTTTGCCGCCTCAACCGCTATCTTCAGTAGATTCGGAGGCGCTTCGGTGATGCGGATAGGTTTGATCGGACCGTACACGGTCTTGCCATCGGGAGTATAGGTCAGGATCTTCCAATTTCTTTTCGGTATCGAATACTGGCAGACATATAGTGGTTCGCCGCCCAAAGTACCTACCCGCCAGTCGAATGATGATTTGACGAACTTCTGGGCGAGAACTCGATCCGAGCGACGGAAAAATCTCTTGGCGACCGATATGATCTCTTTGGGAGTTGATGCTTTCTCGACGTACATCGAGAAGCTACTGTTTGGCGCTTTAAGCACCACCGGATCGCCGAATCGATCAAGCAGCGCTTCGCCAAGCCTATGGCTTAATTCATCTTCCTCGATGAACTGAGTCTCGGGCATCGGGACATTGTTTATCATCAGGTGGCGATACATGTTCACTTTGTCGCAGCAGATTCTGATGGAATCGGGATCATCGATCACCCGCAGACCGTGCATTTCGGCGGTACGTGCGGCGACATAGGCCGAATTGAGCGGATCGGTCAGGGCGCGGATGAATAAAGCGTCAAATTCAGGTATTTTGTACATGTCCGGGCGGAAAAGAAAATCGGTGCGATGCCCATGCTTCCGCGCAACCTGACTGAGGCGCATAAGCGTGTTCATTTCATCCGAGCTCGAAATTGTGTAACGCTCTACGTAAATGCCTAACTGTCCCATGTCACTCGCTCAAGTATGTGATTAATCTCCCGTTCAGTGAGATCCGCGAAGGGGAGTGGAGCAATGTCGCTTAATAGCAGTGAATTGTCCGCAAGTCTGATCGCCCGTACTCTTGCAACCGGGATGTTATACGTCTCCCAGATACTTCTTGCGAGTTCATTGTAGCGCGCAACTGCACTCCAGCCGAGTACTGCTCTGAAATGGAGGACTTTGCTGTCCTCAGGCAATTCCTGGCAGCAGACTGCATAGGTGTAATTGCGCGTAAGAGACTTCACTATGCTTTGGGCACGGCCTGCCTTCAATATAACTCGACCTTTGAGAGTGAACGGGTTTATGGGATCGACGATGACCGGAGGTTCACAGTAGCCGTTGCTGATGTAGTATTCTGGTATAGCAAGCCCGGCAAGTTTCGCCTTTTCCAGGAAGAGCGGTGGCACATAAGCGTCGATCATTTCCTTGCACGTCGGTCGAATCGACTTGCCCTCATGCTCGTAATCTTCTGATACGTAGTACGGTAGCTCCAGATAATCATAATTGCCGCCGAGGTTCACAATACACTTCTCCTCAGTGAGCCAGCCGACAAATCGACTGCGTCGCGGTATCTCAATTAGTTCCTTGTTCTTGTCTGTTCCTCTCATATTACTTCCGCCAGAAATTCAGTTTCCGCCCCCCCCTCACAACAGGAAGAAATATATGTCAACTTTCAACAATTACGAAACAAGATTCTTTTTCATACCAGTATGATGGATGAGGATGGCACCCCGCTTGGCTTCGCAGAAATCAGGCAACATGCGGCGGAGGGTTTGCTGGTTCTGTTTCAGGCTATGGTGATATGTGGCTCTGCCGAGAAGCTGATCCCGTTGTGTCCGAAGGAGAATCCGGCGATTCGATTCACCTGTGACTAGTCTCGCTCGGATCTGTCGTCAGCCTCATTACTGAGGTGTGTTGATACTCCGAGCCAACCGATTCGGCGGCAGTCACAGGAATCAAATTCCGGTACGTATGGTTTGATGTCAAGCAGCGGAGTACCATCAATCAGGTCGACATCCTCCACTGTCAATGTGCATTCTGAGACGCTTATCAGTTTGTCTGCGAAAATCCCTATTGGATTTGGCCTCGATGGAGCTCGCGTGGCGAACAATCCGCGCGGCACAGTGTCACGAAACGGCACAACTGTGAGTTTCGGTTCGCGGCTGCGGTGAAACCAGAATACAAGCCAGATTCGATCAAATCCAATCATCAGATCGAAGAATCACTTCTCGTATTTTTCGATCAACGCTTGGAAGCGTGGGTGGTTCCGAAGCTGCTTATACTCAGGGAATTTCTTGAGAATAGTAACCGACACATTCGAAGGTCCCGCCAAGAGATATTCAAGCTGATCAATAGCAAGATCGTACTCGCCCACAGCAGTGTATGTTTGAGTGAGCCTCCTAACCAATTCGGCACCGACAAGAGCATCCTTTGAAAGCGGCAGTAGTTCAACTGCGTACAAACCCTCTCTGATGGCGTCCTCCTTGCGGCCCAGTCCGGCATAGACCCTGCCCATGATACTGTGGTACAGCGGATCATCAGGATCGTCCACAATCTTTTCTTCCAAAACCACACGGGCGGAATCGTAATACGGCTTCATTAAGTCTGGTCGATTCATATAGCGGTATATTTCGCCCTTGAGAAGATAATACTCAGCGGTGTCGCTCCGTTGCTTGAAGTACACCTGGCCAGGTGCGGTTATGTGACTTAGGGCCCGCTCAAACTGTTCGTCAAAACAGTCATACAGCACTTCAAAGTAGGTCAAGAGAGGTGACCGACCATTGCGTTCCAGCGTTACCTGTAGAACATCGCGAGCTTCTCTTGTGTCACCTAACCTAGCCAGTTGTGACCATGATTTCAGAAGATATGGCCACTCGAAATCCGGTGCGAGTTCAATGGCACGGTCAAAATAGTATTCGGCTTCCTCGTACTGGTGATTTTTCATAAGCGTTTGGCCTAACTCCAGCAGGAAATAAGGCTCACGAGGATTTAGTTTCACTGCTCTTCTCAAATACTCAATTGCCTTGTCCCATTGGCCCTGCCTTCGTTTCGTATAGGCAATGCTGGCAATGGCCAGGCTGTTGTTTGGCTGCTTCTGGAGTACAATAGTAAATTGCACCAGTGCCTGCTCGTAATCGAGTTGGCCGTGGTAGTAGTACCAACCGAGGGCCAAATGCGTCACTGGGTCGTCCGATGCCAACTTAAGCGCTTTATCGATGGTTTCCTTAGCTGCTGTTAGCCGCGACTCAGTGCGGTCATAGAAGTTCCAATACATTTCGGTATAGACCATCCCCAGCTCTGCGTACGCCAGGGCGAATTCCGGATCCAGCTCGATGGCCTTTCGATGCATTGCCTCAGCGCTACGGTAGTCACGAGATATATTCGAAAGTTGTGGATAGAATAGAATGAGCGTATCCTCTTAATAGTAAACAAGAGAACTCGGGTTTATCCGAGCAGGAGGACACGCTCATGAGGAATAGTAATGTAAGTGATTCGGAAAGTCGAGTGGAAAAGGAGTCGAGGTCGTCACTGGATGATCTTTTGCGAGAGGGAGCTCGACGGATGTTGCAG